>NZ_JBNJOH010000020.1:0-74398 GCF_050113735.1 Vibrio sp. TRT 2004
TTTGGTATTACTCCCAACTTCCATATTACCCAACACGGTGTGGAACATTACCCTAATGGTCATTTAATTCAGCAAGAACCATTAAACCCCGGCAATAAAAAAATCCCCATCGTTCACCGAAGAAAAGACGCCGAAGATATGGGGGAGTTTTTTGAAGGCTTTTCAGCAGGAGGCCATGAAGGGTTTATTGATATGCGAGTTCGGTCCGTTCATAGCAGAGGCGATAATGTGTATGCGGTGATTTTCTTTACCTTGCTCTGGCTGGTTATCAAAACCTCGATGGTCTACACCGCTGGAGATACATGGTCACTTAGCTACGTCGATATCACCGTTCTGGCAATTCTCGTCATTTGTATGGGCTTAAGTTTATTCAAGCCCATCGCTATGCCGGTACGCTTTCATAAACAAAACCAAGAGGTTTACGTTTGGCACAATACAGTGCTCTATCGTATTCCATGGCAAGAGTGTGAAATATCCGTGATTGTGGCGAAAACCCATATGGGCTACGGGCGGTTAAAAGATGGCTATGAGTTAATGCTCTGGCTTAACCCTCAACACGCGGTCAACGCCGATCTAACCGGTCATCGCCATCAGTATCTCTCTTTAGTTCATAACATGGGTAGTCATGCCCCTGTATATGGCTATTGGGAATACGTTCGTCGTTATATGGCAGACGAACAACCGCTATGGTATGAAATCAGTAAAGAGCCACGGATTGCAGGAGTCAATACAGAACTCGCAAGAGAAAAAGGATACAGCAACTTCAGTGCATTAGTTCGTTTTATCTTAGTTATGCCAATTATATTTCTTTTTCGACCCGCTGATTTTGCACTTTGGTGTAATCCTCTGAAAGACAAATGGCCAGAACAGGTCCATGAATGGACAGGGAAGCGATGCAATTGGCATTAGACGCTTTTCACGACAGTTTATCCGCACTGCCGCTCAATCGAGCGGCAGTCGAGTTGTTCGCGGAGGAATAACCCATCATGAGTGAGATTAGACAAGTTGGCCCCAATCACAGGATCGTTCAACTGATCATTTTCTTAACTGATAGGAGTTACCTGATACAAAGGTGGCATTTCTGTTGAAAAAATTTGACTAAACCGCCACACTGTCACTTTATTTGTAACGCAAAAATATTTATGCACCCAGTATCAATTCGTTCTGCAGGCGAAAACGATCTCGAACAGCTTAATGAACTGATGTATCAGCTTCATGATGAGCACCATCGTCAATGCCCTAACTACTTCAAAACAGCAGAAGAGATAGAGCAAGAAAAAAGCATTGCTCGCTATCTAGACGATCCTGAATGTCTTGTTTTTGTGGCATGTCAGGCTAACGCCATCATAGGCTTTATCACGGGGCATTTTTGCGAACTCATTTCTACAGTTAGTAAGCCGATCCAAATGGGGAGCATCGATGAGCTATTTATCTGCCCTGAATATCGTGGACAAGGTGTGGCGAATCAACTTTGCCAAAAAATAGAACAACGCTTTGTCGAGTACGGTGTACAGGAAGTTTTTGTTGAAGTGTGGCAATTTAATGCTTCAGCGGTCGAATTCTATCAGCAGTTCGGTTTTGAACATCATATTCATTGGTTACGTAAGTCAGTCGGGAAACACAAGCCAGCATCATGAGTTTTTATTCTAATATAGTTAGCACCTTTATATGTCTGATCTCAGCCTTCTTTTCTCTTTCCTCTGTGGCTGAGTCAGACTCATCAAATTTAAAGGGCGCGGTGTGCGTTATTCGCTCAGGCGAGAAAGTGGTGATGGTCAATGAAATTATTACCAGCAAGCTTTCACTGCCAGCAGGCACCATCGCCAGTGGTGAAGATCCAAAACTGGCGGCTCAACGCGAAGCGTGGGAAGAGACTGGGCTGGTGGTTTCTGTAGGCAATGAATTAGGTCGGAGTGATAACGCTGCGTTTTATGATTGTGTTGCGGACTCAGATATTGTCGCTTTCCAATACAACAATCTTCTCGATGGTAACGAGTTACCCATTTGGTTTGCTCCACATTATGGTATAGAGATATCGTCTGCAATGTTAGTCGATCCGCAACTGGTGCCTATGGAAGACTATCGTTTCCCAGAGCAACTTCAGTGGTTGATTGATGCTTTGCCTAATGCCACCGATCAGAGCGTACTTTACGTGGGCAATCTCGTCGAGGCGGCGCCATTTTTCAATCAGTTAGAACTCGGTTGGATGGTGCAATTGCAACACTCTTTGCTCAAGATGCCTGAGTATATTTATACGGTTTTAGACCTAATGTTGCTCGCGGGTAATTATCTTGCCAATCCACTAATTCTATTGGGGTTATTTCCTCTACTTTATTGGCGATTTGGTAAGGAGTTTTGTTATCGAGCGTTCTTTGCCGTTACCGTAACATCACTACTTAGCCTTGTTGCTCAACAGGGGTTTGCACTTCCGCGGCCGCATGTCTATCTGCCTGCTGTAGAGTTGGCATCAAGTTATGGATTTGGCTTACCGAGTTTACCAATAGCCGTTTGGCTTTGTGTGGGTGTGTTGGTTCTTGATGCACTGAAAAAACTGTATCTTAATCGTTGGTCAATCATGCTTCTGATTGCCGTGAGTTGGCTCGCTATTGCCAAGTTTTACAGTGGTGCTGCTTTCATGATTGACAGTATTAGTGGCGCGTTATTAGGTGCTTTATGTGCATGGCATATCATTAGGTTACAAAGCCGAACCGAAGTGGATGCGATGTTATTACTCTCATCGAAGCTGGTTTGGGGTATGCTGGTTTTTGCCGCGACACTGCTCACCATCTTTTGGCCAATACCTGTATTTACTTATTGGTTAGCAATAATAGTGACGGTGTTCGGTTTGGTTGCAACCCAGCGTACAGAGCAGAAAAAGGCGAATGGCAAGGATACGGTGATTGCTATGTTTGCTATGGTCATAACCTATTTGCTGGTCAGTTATGCTGCGACCTTTGTGTCCTCAAGTGGCCTCTATTCGCTGATTGTCGAAACACTTAGATACCCGTTATTGCTGATTGTGTTCGCAATACTTATCAGAGCAAAAGCAAAGGCAGCGTAACGCTGCCTTTGTGCATTAGGGCTTATTTGTTCAAAATGAATTGCTCAATAACTTTTGCAACTCCGTCGTCATTGTTGCTCGACGTAATATAGTTGGCGATGGCTTTGGTCTGTTCCATCGCGTTTTCCATCGCAACCCCAAGCCCAGCATATTCGAGCATGTGGTGATCATTTTCAGCATCACCCATGCAAATCACCTCGTCAGCCTTAATGCCTAGATAATCAGCAATGGCTTTGACACCAACGCCTTTATTACTGTCGAGACTCAGAAACTCTAGGAAAAAAGGCGCACTTTGAACAATGGTAAATTCCTCTCGCACCGATGGTGGGATCTGATCAACCAGTCTGGTCAGAGTTTCTGGCTCGGCAACAATCATGGCCTTGATGATAGCGTGGTTGTCTTCAAGTTGATCAAAGTCCATTTCGGTTACTGGAATTTGGTTAATAGTGGATTCAATTTGAGTGAATTCATTGTGCTTTGGGGTGATAAGCCCTAGCTCTGCACTAAAGGCATGACAGTAGGCACCTAGTTGTTGCGCCAGTGCTGCAACTTGTTTCGCGCGCTTACCATCAATGATGGCAGTGTGAATCAGTTTGTTGGTGCCCAGTTCTTTCACCATTGAGCCATTGAAGTAAACAACGAACTCATTGTCACCTTCAATGTTGAGCTCCGTTAGCTTCGCTTGCATGCCGTCCAGAGGACGACCAGAGGCAAGAACCACCTTTACGCCACGTTGACGTGCTTCGGCAATCGCGCGTTTTGTTCTCTCGCTAATGGTCTTTTCGCTGGTGAGCAAAGTGCCATCCATATCAAGAGCAATCAATTTATACATAACTTACCTTAAAATAGAGCGTAGACGACGCAAAAGAGCCCAGCATAATGGCTGAGATTCGAATGATCAATTTATGAATTAGTTGACCTTCAACTTGGAGTCCTTTAAGGTCTCGTTCCTGCAAACTTTTGATGATGATTTAGGCTGAGTTTAAGTTGTACAAGATTAACGAAATGTTTCAAACCATTCAGGGAGAAGGGGTCTTTACGGGCGTTCCTTCAGTATTTGTCAGATTGCAAGAATGCCCAGTGGGTTGTGCTTGGTGTGATACTAAGCAAACTTGGGATGCGACCCCGCAAGACGAATGCTCGCTTGAAGAAATCCTAACCAAGAAAGAGGACTCTCCAACTTGGTGTAGTGTATCAGCACAAGACATTGTTAATGAGTACAACAAGCAAGGCTACACCGCTCGACATATTGTGATTACTGGCGGTGAACCTTGTATTTACGATCTTCGACCTCTAACGGCTGCGTTTGAAGCCATGGGTTGCCAATGTCAGATAGAAACCAGCGGAACTTATGACGTTGTAGCTAGCGAAAACACATGGGTGACAGTGTCACCAAAGGTAGCTATGAAAGGCAAGCTGCCAGTGCTAGACAGTACATTATTGCGAGCGAATGAGATTAAGCACCCAGTAGCAACTGAGAAAGACATCGACCAACTGGATGCTTTGCTAGAACGCGCTCAAGTGCCAAAGTCGACTACCATTGCGCTTCAGCCAATCAGTCAAAAACCCCGTGCAACCGAGCTGTGTATTGATGTCTGTATCGCTAGAAATTGGCGTCTGTCGATCCAAACTCACAAATACCTCAGCATTGCTTAAAGGAAACAATCATGAACAAAGCCGTTGTAGTATTCAGTGGTGGTCAAGACTCAACCACATGCCTTGTCCAAGCGCTTAAACAGTTTGATGAAGTTCACGCGATTACTTTTGATTATGGTCAGCGTCATAAGTTAGAAATCGAAGTGGCACAAAACTTAGCAAAAGAGTTGGGTGTTAAGGCCCATAAGGTGATGGATGTCAGTCTATTGAATGAACTGGCAATCAGTTCCCTCACTCGTGATGACATTGCGGTTTCTCATGAACTGCAAGAGAATGGCCTACCAAATTCGTTTGTACCTGGTCGCAATATCCTGTTTTTAACCCTAGCGGGTATCTATGCTTATCAGATTGGTGCGAAAACAGTGATTACTGGTGTATGTGAAACGGATTTTTCTGGCTACCCAGATTGCCGTAATGATTTCGTTAAAGCAATGAACAACGCATTAGCTCAGGGTATGGACTACCAACTAGAGATTGCGACCCCATTGATGTGGCTGAATAAGGCCGAGACTTGGGCATTGGCGGATCAATATGACGCTCTGCAACTTGTACGTGAGAAAACCCTGACTTGCTACAACGGGATTATTGGTGACGGATGTGGTGATTGCCCATCATGCGAACTGAGAAAAGTCGGTCTAAATGACTATTTGGACAACCGCGAAGCGGTGATGGCAGCCTTAGTGGCCAAGCAATAAGAACAAAAAAGCGTCCCGAGGGACGCTTTTGGTCATTAGTCTAGGTACATCTTCGCGAGATCTGATGGCTCCATCTCTTTACCTTCAAGTTGAGCATTCCAGTTAGTACCAACTAGAACACCATCTTCAGCAAGAGTTAGCAACCAATCTTCAACGAAAATATCCAGTGGGATTTCTAGCACTTCGAAGTCTGCCCACTCTTCAACATTGTGCGCTTGTGCATCTTCTTTATTTGACCAGAATGGCATTACTTCACTGTTTTCAAATTCAGTAGAGTCACAAGACAGCCAGCCTTCTTCATTTCGCATGCCCCAAACTAGCTTAGATTGCTTAGTTTCTGAAACGAATAGCTCAAGGTTTGCTTGAATATCAGAAGTTAATTTGCTCATTGGTTTTATCTCATACGTTTAATTGCTGCTAGGGTAACACTCATCACCCAAAAGCAAAATAAAAAAGGGAGCCGAAGCTCCCTTAATCAAAAACAAATGGTTATTTCTCAATCTTAGTGAAGATTGACCACTCTTCTTTAACCTTACCTTTGTGGCCGACAACCGTTGCCACTACCTTGCGGTTTTTCGCATGACTGATTTCGTCTGTGCCTAATGCTTCAAGATCTGTGTCACCGAAACCTATAATGCGGACACGGTCTGAAGCAACACCGTTTTCAAGCAATGCCTTTTCTACTGATTGTGCACGACGCTCAGATAGAGCCATGTTGTATTCCGCTTTACCTACTTTACTTGCATAGCCACGAAGTTCGATCGACGTTGACGGGTAAGATTCAAGGAAGGCAGACATCTCACGAATCTGAGCTAAGAAAGCGGGTTGAATCTGATCCGAATCGTTAGCAAACAGAATATGCAGATTTAGCTGTTCTTCTGTTTTGATATAAGTACCACATCCGTCGTTATCAATATCGGCTTTAGCCGGAGTTTGAGGACATAAATCGCGCGCATTAATCACACCATCCCTATCTTCGTCCAGCAAGTCTGCTAGCTGATTCGGAGTCGGAGTTGCGCGATACTCGTACGTGTCTTCGGCTTTGAGTGGTGCTGCAAAAATGGTTGCAGTGACAAGCGCTGAAAGTACTGTTTTTTTCATCTTAGTATTCTACCTTCTTATTCCACTCTTCAGGTGTATCCACACGTAGTGCCGCCATCAAGTTGCCCGTTGCATTCATAACACGGTACTTAGCGTACTGCTCGTCATACTTAGCATCTAGGTAACCTTTGCGAGCCTCAAACAACTCGTTCTCAGTGTTGAGCAAGTCAAGTAGGGTACGTTTGCCGAGCTTGTACTGCTTTTGGTACGCAATAACGGTGTCAGATGCCGAGTCTACGTGGTCAGCAAGAAACTCTTTTTGCTGAACGGTTAGATCAAGAGCACTCCATGATAGACGCAAACCTTCTTCAACAGTGCGGAATGTACGATCTCGGAAATCTTTCGCTTTATTCAACTGATATGCTGCGCTCTCTGAACGGTCTGCATCAGAGCCACCGTTGTATAGGTTATAGCGCATACGTAGCATTGCAGAGAATTCGTCGCTGCCACCTTCAATGCCGCCGGCATCATCGCGCCAAGTTTGGTTGGCTTCGATTGACAGTGTTGGGTAGTTAACGCCTTTAGTTTGGTCGTATTGGAATCGAGCAGAATCGACGTCAGCTTGAGCTATCTTGATCACTGGATGTGAGTTAAATGCGGTGTCTAAAGCTTCATCCACTGTGAAAGGGATTGCGGTTTGATCGGCACGAGGGAAGATTAACCCTTGTGGTGCTTGACCAACGATACGCTTGAATTGAGTGTGGACATCAAACAGGTTGTTTTGCGCAGCGAGCAAGTTGCCGTGCGCTTTAGCCAAACGTGCTTCTACTTGTGATAAATCTGCTGTTGAACCTATTCCTGAATCAACACGCTTGCTGATGTCACGATAAATCTCTTTGTGTACAGCCAGATTACTTTCAGAAAGAGCTAACACTTCATATGCTTTTGTCGCGTCCAAGTAAATCTTAGTCACTTGAAGAGCGATATCTTGGGCATCGGAAAGAAGTTGGAATCGAACAGACTCGGCGTCTGCAGCAGTTCTATCCATGTCGTTAAGAGTAGCGGAACCATCCCATAACAACTGTGTCAGCGTCAAAGTCGCTTCTTTACGGGTCAATTCATTTTCGGTCCCTGATGCTAAGTCAACCGCTTCATAACCAATACCTGCATCTAAATCCAATTTAGGCATGTAAGCGCCAGTTGATGCTTCTGAGTCATAATACTTACTCATAAACTCATTGTATGATGCTTTAATTTCAGGATTCGTAGTAATGGTGTAGGCAACTGCTTGCTCTAATGTTTGACTATGTGCTGGAAAGCTAAGTGCAACCGCGCAACTTAGTACTTTCAACTTATTCCAATTCACTCTGACTCTCCTCGAAGTGCTCGTAATTGAGGATAATACTCAACTTTTTTGTCTCGTTTGTGAGATTTATCCATCGATAGCGCCAATAAAATAACACTCTTAGTAGCAGAAAACTAATGAAAAACGCATTTATTGTGTTGCTAAGTTGTTAATTGTCGACAAAGATTAAAAAATTGAGTGCATATTGGTTAAAGAGGCATCATTTAGACTTTATGATGCTAAAAATGTGATCTTAATTCACGGTCTCAATGTTGAGAAATGCAACTTGTGTCGTGTTTGTTGAGGCTTTTATACAAAAAATGTGTTTAGCCGAATAGTTAAAGATGTTAATTTATAACCTGCATGAATTTTTAACATTGCCAAATTTTTGTCGGCAATGACATAAGCAAGAATTTAGTCAAGGATAAAGGGCTTAAAATATGGGTTTTGGTACTTACGTAGCAGTAGGCAATTTAGCAGCAAACCAAATCATCGTTATTGATGCAAACGGTAATGTTCGAGTTTTGGTAGAGGGAGAGCTTCCAAAACCGGGTGAGGTGATTGTTCAGGGAAATCCTGAGTTTGCTGAAGATCAACAACTACAAGTCAACCTAGTTGGCGACAACGGCGAGAACCAAGATATCTCAGCAGAAATTGCAGATATCTTTGCTGCGTTAGAAGAAGGCCAAGACCCGACTGAGTTAGGTGAAGACTTTGCAACGGCCGCTGGTGGTCAAAGTGGTTCAAGCCTAACGGCTTCCACATCTGTTGCGCGTGATGGTGCCGAGACGATTGCTTCGACTAATTTCGATACTTCAGGTTTTGAATCATTAGGTCTTTCTCAGACACAAAGCCTTGCACTCCTAGAGCAATTCCGTCTATTCAATCCTATTTTCGTTGATCTAAACAATGACCCACTAGGTGATAGCCTTGCCGTTGTTACCGACGAAGATACACCTATCAGCGGAACGCTGACTGCTACAGACCAAAATGCCCAAGATATCCTAACTTTCTCCCAATCTTCTGCGCCTGCAAACGGTACGGCTATCGTAAACCCAGACGGCACTTGGACCTATACGCCGAATGAGAATTATAACGGCCCTGATAGCTTCACTGTCATTGTCAATGACGGCAATGGTGGTACAGATACGCTGGTAGTCAATATTGATGTTACTCCTGTGAATGATCCAGCAACAGTTGGTGATGATGCTGGTTTGGTTGTTGAGGATTCAGAGAATCAAGCAATTGCGACAGGTACACTTGACATCGTGGATGTGGATGCTGGCGAAGCATTTGTACAGGCATTCGAATCAACAAATGAATATGGCACATTCAAGGTAGAGGCTGACGGTAGTTGGTCTTTTACAATTAACAATGAGAGTCCAGCGGTTCAAGCACTGCCTGACGGCAAAGAGATTCCGTTAAGCTTTGATGTCACATCACTAGATGGGACAGGTACTGGAACAGTGGCCGTTGTTGTCCGCGGTACTAACGATAAAGCGACAATAGAAGTCTCTGACATAGAAGATTTAAGCGTCACCGAAAAAGGTGACTTGGTTGCGGGCGACCCTAATGCTGGCGGCAAGCTAGCAGTCAATGATGTTGATGCAGGTGAAGCGCTCTTCCAAGTTCCTAGCGACCTTTCCGGCAATTACGGCAAGTTCACATTCGATGAGCAAGGTAACTGGACTTATGTACTTGACAACACGAAAGCTGATTCACTGACAGAGAATCAGCAAGTACAAGAAACACTAACGGTGACGTCGGCAGATGGGACCGCGACTCATACCATCACTGTGAATGTAACGGGAAGTAACGATTTTGCGACGGTAAGTAGCGATCGAGGAGTCGTCAAAGAAGATCGTGCAGGTAAAAGCACAGCAGAAGGTGACTTAGTTATTGCTGATGTTGATGCTGGTGAGCAGAAAGTAAATGCTTATCAGAAGGAAACAGATTACGGCACGTTTAGTGTGGACGAAAATGGACACTGGGAGTTTGTAATCAACAACAACTCTGAAGCTGTTCAAGCGCTAGCTAAGGGTGACAAAGAACGCTTAGAATTCGAAGTAATATCAGTTGACGGTACAGGCAAAGGTACTGTGACTGTTATTGTCCGCGGTACTAACGATAAAGCGACGATAGAAGTTTCTGACATAGAAGATTTAAGCGTCACCGAAAAAGGTGATTTGGTTGCGGGCGACCCTAATGCTGGCGGCAAGCTAACAGTTAATGATGTTGATGCAGGTGAAGCGCTCTTCCAAGTTCCTAGTGACCTTTCCGGCAATTACGGCGAGTTCACATTCGATGAGCAAGGTAACTGGACTTATGTACTTGACAACACGAAAGCTGATTCACTGACAGAGAATCAGCAAGTACAAGAAACACTAACGGTGACGTCGGCAGATGGGACCGCGACTCATACCATCACTGTGAATGTAACGGGAAGTAACGATTTTGCGACGGTAAGTAGCGATCGAGGAGTCGTCAAAGAAGATCGTGCAGGTAAAAGCACAGCAGAAGGTGACTTAGTTATTGCTGATGTTGATGCTGGTGAGCAGAAAGTAAATGCTTATCAGAAGGAAACAGATTACGGCACGTTTAGTGTGGACGAAAATGGACACTGGGAGTTTGTAATCAACAACAACTCTGAAGCTGTTCAAGCGCTAGCTAAGGGTGACAAAGAACGCTTAGAATTCGAAGTAATATCAGTTGACGGTACAGGCAAAGGTACTGTGACTGTTATTGTCCGCGGTACCAACGACGGTCCTGTAGCGGAGAACGACATTCGAGCAGTTAATGAGGATGCGGAACTGTCAGTTCTGAGCTCCCAAGGTGTTCTAAAAAACGATTTTGATGTTGATGGTGACCAACTCAAGGTAACCGCCATTCGAACAGGAACAGAAGAGAGTTTAGATGGAACCACTAACGGTGAGGTTGGTTCGGCTCTAGATGGCGTATATGGAACACTTACTCTTAATACTGATGGTAGTTATACGTATGTTGCAAATCATGCAGACGGTTTAAAACTCGGCCAAGTAGTGTCTGACACGTTCACTTACACAGTGAGTGATGGTCAGGGAGGGACAGATACCGCCACGCTAACCATTACTGTAACCGGTACAAACGATACTCCAATCGCTCGCAACGACAGCAATGCAATAGGGGAAAATACAACACTCAATGTCACGGAACTCAATGGACTGCTGAAAAATGACAGTGACATTGATGGTGATAAGCTTGAGGTAATTGGTATTCGTACAGGTGCCGAAAGCGCCACAAATAGCGAATCTGGAATTGTGGGGTCTGAGCTAGCTGGTAGTTTTGGTACTTTAACCGTCAATGCTGATGGTAGTTACAAGTATGTGGCTGACAATGCAGAAAGTCTAAAGGTTGGTGAAACAGTTTCCGAGACCTTTACCTATACGATTAGCGACGGTCAGGGCGGCACAGATACAGCGACTCTAACGATTACTGTAACCGGAACCAATGACGGCCCTAAAGCAAATGATGACAAGTACGGGGTAGAAACTACAACACTACTCTTCTCTGAATCATTCGAGCATATGGCGAACACTGGAAAATGGACAGTAGTTAGCGGAGATCAACTGGATGATTGGAACGGAACCAACGGTTTAGAAATCCAACGTGATGGGCTAATCGCCAAAGCTACTGATGGTGATTACATCGCAGAGCTTGATGCGCACCAAAACACGGCCATTACCACTTCTATAAACACTGCCGGACAAGACAGTGTTCGTGTTGAATTTGACTACAACCCTCGTCGAGACGGTGATTCATCATCAGATATGAAGTTCACCTTTGGTGCTGAAACTATTACTGTCCATGCTGACGGAACAGTTTCAGGTTCTGACATTTCTAATGTTCAAATTGTTGGCCCTGATTCAGACGGTTGGTATAAAGTTACTGCTGAATTTGATGTTCAAGGTGACAGTACTGATTTGACTTTTGCGGGTGCGGGTAAGTCAGATAGCTATGGCGCGCTGTTAGACAATATCACTGTTACAGGCGTGAACAAGCCGAACCTTACTACACCAGAAGATACGACAATCGAAATTACCTTTGCTGAACTGCTAGCGAACGACACCGATGTCGATGGCGACGTTCTGTCTATTGTTGAAGGATCAATTGTATCTCCTACTCATGGTCAGCTAGAAGTTGATTATGAGAATGGAGTGATCAAGTTCAAACCAGACGCTAATTACAACGGTGAGGCAACGTTTAAATACACTGTTACTGATGGTAATGGCGGTTATGACGACGCTACGGTTACTCTGAATGTCACACCAGTTAATGATCCTCCGGTTGCAAAAGACGATGTACATACTTTAGGTAACAACTTAATCCTGAATGGCAGCTTTGAGTCATTCACTAGCTCATCTAGCCCAAGTTGGGGCGATCGCGCGAGTAGCCTGGACAACTGGGAGTTTACTGCTAATTCAGGGAAGCTCGATTTAGTAGAAGATGGCTATAAAAATGTATCTACTGACGGTGACCGCTTTATTGATATGGAAGGTGAGGGTGGCCGAGGAGATAATGTCACTCTGAGTCAAACCGTTAATGGCGTTGAGGAAGGTAAGCCTTACCAAATCTCTTTAGATGTTGCTGCGCGTGGTGAGAACCATACGGCTAAGATTCAGGTTGTTTGGAATGGTGTAGTCATTGCGACTATTACTCCAGATAGCAATACTATGGAAACGCACACTTTCGAAGTAATCGGTGCAGCTGGCGATAATACCATTAGTTTTGTTGAAGTAGGCGGTGCTGGTGATAACAGTGGTACCTACCTAGATAACATCAAACTTCAAGAAGTGTTAGTTGATCTCACAACTGACGAAGACACGACTCTAGAGATTCCACACTCACAGTTACTTGCAAACGACTTCGATGTTGACGGCGATACCCTAACCATTACGTCTGTCTCCATGACTGACCCTAGCCATGGTGAGGTGAAACTTGTTAATGGCAAAGTAGTTTTTGAGCCAGCTGATAATTTCAATGGCGTAACAACATTTGAGTACACAATCTCTGATAATAACGGTGGTACTGATACTGCGACAGTTACTGTTAATGTTAAGCCAGTTAATGACGCGCCAGTATTCGAACAAGACGGTGAACCTCTTGCCGACAACGAATCGATTAATGTAGTCACAAAAGAAGACGAAGCTATCACAGGCACAGTCAAAGCCACAGATGTGGATGGAGACAAGCTGACTTACACTGTCGAACAACCGCAAAACGGTAGTGTTGCTATTAATGCAGTGACAGGTGAGTGGAAATATACTCCGAACAATGAATACGATGGTGAAGACTCATTTGTTGTAACTGTTGCTGATGGAAATGGTGGGATAGACACAGTCGTTGTTCATGTCGATGTGTTACCGGTTGCTGAGCTTACTGTAAAAGCGGGTGAGCCAGTTAAAGAGGCCGATGATGCCTATCTATCATTCGAAATCAAACTCGATGAGCTCGTTTCGGAAAATGTTGCTCTTAATCTGACTTTAGGTAGTGCTAATGATACTGCTACGAAAGGTATTGACTATGAAAATAATATCTATGTCAAAGTCGGGGACAACTATCAAGCACTCACTGCACAAGAGTTAGCTGATCTTGTTATTCAACAAGGTTCTAGCAGCATTGAAGTTTTTGTCAAAGTTATTGATGACCGCCTTCTAGAAGGCGAGGAAACAGTAACATTAACCGTTTCCTCGAACAGTGAGTTTGTAGAAGATCCGAGAAACGATTCTGATACGGCTAAAATCATAGACGAGACAGAAGATGTACTGAAAGACACCGTTATTGTAGGTCTTACAGGCCCAGACTCTGTAGTCGAAGGCGACAAAACAGGTACGTTCACTATTACGTTAAGTGAGCCTGTTCCGGCTGATAGTGTCATAACGCTCAAGTACACATACACTAACGCAAGCGGTGAAGACATTATCGAGGTGCTCACGGTAAACGTTGCGGAAAATTCTGATACAGCAACCTTTGATATTCAAACCGTACAAGATAAAGAGTATGAGGTTGGTCAAGAGTTTAACGTTAGTGTTGTATCAGTCACTCAAGGTGGCAAGGATGTCTTTGAGAAGCTAGATACGTCTAGTGCCAACAAAGATGTGGCGATTGATGATAGCCATGACAACCCACCTAAAGCTGAAGACTTCACTGCAGCTGTCAAATCTACAGGTAAGACGCAGGTTGTCTTTGAAACAGCAGATACGCCTATCAATACTGATCCATCTGATACTTCAACAGACCATATATCTGATGCTGAAGATGATGATGCAGGCGTTGACCCGAAAGTAGTTATTGTTGAACTACCAGACCATGGCCAGTTGTTCTACAAAGAGGGCGGTGAGTTCTTCCCTGTAGAGGAAGAGCACTTACTCGGTGGCTCAAACGAGAAACACTTTGACGCAAACTCTATTCACTACGAACCAGATGCAGATTCTGAAGGCTTTATTCTTGGCGTTAAAGATGCTGAGCTTTCTGAAGCAGGAGCTTCAAACGAAGAGTTCCTTAACTGGGGTGACGCTACATCAGATAGCAATGTTAGAACCCTAGACTTGGGTAATGGTCACGTTGTGACTATTACTTCAAACGGTGATCTATTCCAGCATATGGGTGATCCAAGCGCGAATCACGTCGGTTACGGCATTGGCGTCAACAATGATAAAGGCATTGATAAAAATGACTCAATCTCGATTGACTTTGGTTCTCGCCCTGCGACTAGCGTCACTCTCGGTTTAGATGGTGTTGGTGGTTGGTTCCATGAAGGACTCGACACAAACGACGAAACCTCAGTCAGAATTGTAGTTCACTACGAAGGTGGGCCAGCAGAAGGGGTTGAGTATACATTCCAGAAATCGACATCTGGCGACAGCAACCTATTCCACGAGATTACTATCCCAGCTAACGGTGATTTAACTAGTGGTACTTTGATAGGTGCCTCGCTTCCTGACGGCGCAATTATTACAAGTGTTGAGCTAGGAACTAATGGTAATGGTAACTGGGAGTTACGCTACCTAGAGACTGAAGCGACAGATAGCTTTGATTACCGTGCTGTTGATAGTGACGGCAATATGAGTGAAACCAAGACAGTTACTGTCGATGAAAGTAACGGTAGCTTGGAAGCAAATAATGATCCTCAAGGCTTTGAAGTTAAACTTGGCGAATACAGCGATGACAATAGCTCACCTTGGACAGACGAGGGTGTAGCGTTAAGTGCCAGCTTTAATGGTCAAGATAAAGCCTTCGCTCACGACGGCATTAAGATTGGCGTTGCGGGTCAAGTAGGTGGCCTTGGTGCTCAGATAGAGTACGACCGTGACGAACAAATCTCTGAGAAGTTTGAAATCAACTTAGACAAGCCAGCGACTCAATTTACCTTCTCTGTTTCTAATTTGTTTGAGAATGAAGGTAATGATGGTGGCTTTACAGACAACCATGAGCAAGGTCGTTGGGTTGCTTACCTTGACGGGATTGCTGTAGCCAGCGATACATTCGTTGCCGAGGGTAAGGGTAAGGGTACTTATGAAATCATTCCAAAAGGACCTGATGGCGCTCCGATCGCATTTGATAGTGTTGTATTCGAAGCAACGGAATACTCTAACAGAC
This sequence comes from Vibrio sp. TRT 2004, assembly GCF_050113735.1. Classification (NCBI taxonomy): domain Bacteria; kingdom Pseudomonadati; phylum Pseudomonadota; class Gammaproteobacteria; order Vibrionales; family Vibrionaceae; genus Vibrio; species Vibrio sp. TRT 2004. The sequence continues at coordinate 15,434 of NZ_JBNJOH010000020.1, forward strand.
CTACGCATGACAATGACGCATCAGATTATTTCCTAACGGGATTTAAAGCGTCTAGCGAAGGCGCATATGCTGTGAATCAAGGCGGTATCCTTACGATTCCAGCATCGCAACTTGCTGGCATAAATGGCTCTGAACTGCTTGATAACGACGTTGACTCTGACGGCGATAGTCTACGTATCACTTACGTATATGGTGAGACTGAAGGTAATGCTTACATCAAAGATGGTGTGGTGTACTTCGATCTAACTGGCGATGACTTTGTTGGCGAAACAACATTCAAATACCAGATTACTGATGACAATGGTGAAGTCGCAAGTGCTACAGTCAATGTTATCGTTAACCCTCAGCCGACTGCTTCGAATGTAGCGTCTGTCGACTTACTAGCAGATTCAGTATTGGAAGGCGATGATCTCGGTTTCAAAGTAACGTTAGATTCGAGTGCGCTCGTTGAAACTAAATTGGATGTTGTTTTCGGTGCAAACAGTGATAGCGCTGATGACTCGGGTGCAGAGAAAGACTTAGACTTAAGCCAGGTTCGTTTCACAAATGGTGTGACCTATGATGAGCAAAGCGGTAAGCTGATTGTTCCTGTAGGTGTTAAAGACTTTAGTATCTTGATTCCAACTATTGATGACAGTGTTGATGAACTTGATGAGTCCTACACGGTGACAGTTGGCGGTGAATCTGCTACTGGAAGCATTGTTGATAATGATGATGCTCCAACCATCGATAGTGTAACCCCGAATGATATAGACGTAACTGAAGGCGATCTCGCAGTATTCACCGTGACGCTTTCCAATGCTAGCAGCCAAGAGACTCGCTTCGACTGGTCTCTCAATTCAGGCAGCGCCAAGCCTGGTGTAGATGAAGACTATACCGAGAATGTTCAGTTCACCAATAATGTGACGTTAGTAAACGGTCAGTTAGTGGTACCAGCAGGTGTAACCTCGTTTGAGGTTAAGGTCCCAACCAATGATGACAGCATTGATGAACCAAACGAGCACTTCTCTATCACAGTCGGAGGTAAGGATGGTGTAGCGAACATTATTGACAATGATGAGTCTCCAATTACAGGCAATTCACATGTAAGTGGAGAAGAGCAATCTAGCTACAAGTTCACATGGAGTGATTTTGATGTCTCCGATGTGGACTCTGCCAACCTATCAGTTGTTATTACCAGTGCACCTGGCGCGGGTGACTTGTACTTGTATGATGCAGATTCTAATACGTGGATTCACTTAGACAGCGATAAGATTGGCTCGGGATACCAAATTACTCAAGAGCAGATCGAAAGCGGGTACTTGGTGTTTACTCCGGTGAGCTATGAATCTAGCACATCTATGTCTGATGAAAGCAACACAGCAACCGGCAACAAACAGCCTGATTATGCTGAGTTTAACTACCATGGCTTTGATGGTGTTAATTCAAGTACTACAGTAACTATGTCTGTAGATATTCGACCTGATACAACGCCGGCGAGACTGATTTTAGAAACGCCAGTGGCAGAGTTAAGTGAAGGCTTCAAATTGGAACAATGGGACAACTTACCGTTCGAAGGCAATAATGGTAATGGTGTTTCGCCGGATACGGTTGAGGACAAAGTTGAGTCAGCAGGAACTCCTAATTCTACTGCAACGGTGCAAAGTCCTGATTTTGGAACGCAGCATTCACCGAGCATTACTAACGTTACCAGTAAGTTAACTGGTCTGGTTTTCCTTGAGGCAGGCAAGTCGTATGTATTTACCGGTGATGTAGATGACTCATTTAGACTCGAAATTGGTGGCCAAACGTTAGTTTCACAAACCTGGGGTGACGTGCCCGCTACAGGGCAAGGTGTCTACGCATCGGATTCATTTGTGCCTTCTGCTTCAGGTTGGTATACAGTGACTGCATTCCACGATAACGAATCTGGCCCTGGAAATGCTTCAATTAATGTCAAGGTTGATGGCTCTGATGCCGTCGAATTTAACACTGAGAATTTCGATATTGTCCCAGATTCATCGGCACTGGACGGTAAAGTCAATATTGGAGCCGTCGTAGAGCATGTTTCACAAGAAGGTGGCTATTACCCTGCATTTGACATTAACGAAGGTCTAGAAGATACGTTTATTAATGTTTCCAAGATTACTACGCAACTTGTTGATACTGACGGCTCAGAAACTTTGAACTTGGTTCTAGATGGTCTTCCAGAAGGAACAGTTGTCAAACTGGGTGACAGTGAGCTTGAGGTTAATTCTACTGGTCGAGTGAACATCTCATCCTGGTTATCTGAGGGTGGTAAAGTTGAAACAATCTTAGATGAAATCCAAATCAAAGTTGATGAACCAGGTACTTATACCGTGGCAGTTAAAGCCATCTCTGACGAGATTGTGGGAGACTCGAAAGAAGTTACACAAGGTACATTTGAGTTAATTGTCCATCCAATTCAGTATGCGCCAACAGTAGGCACTGTACATGTCAACTTGTCTGAAGAAACGTTGGATGGTGGACTAGAGGATGATGCGGGTAAGGGACCTCAGGACGATACGACAGATGTAACTTCCGTTTCTGGTTCGGTTTCGGTATCTGATTTGAACGGTGACGATGTTTCTTTAACATTCGAAGTACCTGCAGAGACACTCTACTCGGCTGGTACGTCGGTGACTTGGGTTCTTTCTGATGACAAACAAACCCTGGAAGGTTATGTTGGCTCAGAACGTGTTATCTCTGCAACCATTAATGATCAAGGTGAGTATGGTATTGAGCTGTTAGCACCTATTAATCATAGTGATAACACTGGTGAGGATACTGAAAGTTTCACTATTCCAGTTATTGGTTCAGATGGTCAACGCACAGGCCATGGCGCTATTTCAGTCACAATTGAAGATGATGCGCCTGAGGCTGAGCTTATTCACCATGATGTCAGTGCAGAAACAAAACAGGGTGCTAATGTTCAGCTTATCCTTGATACTTCTGGTTCGATGGGCGAGCCAGCAGGTAATGGTCAAACTCGTCTTCAAGTAATGCAAGCTGCTGCTCTTCAGTTGTTAGCTCAATATGCTGCTTTAGGAGAGACACGAGTTCAGTTGATAGAGTTCTATTCTGATTCTAAGTATTACGTATCCAACTCCAGCGGTTCAAAGTGGATGACGGTAGGTGAAGCTTCAGAGTTCATTAGTAAACTCAAGTCTGGAGGCGGTACTGATTATGATGATGCGACAGAGATGGGCGCTGATATTTGGGACGATAACTCTGGTGATATGATCGCGGGTGGTTCAAATATCTCCTACTTCCTTTCAGATGGTAAACCTAACACAGGGGAGGAGTTATCTGATGATGAACGTTTGGATTGGGAAAAACATTTACGTGATCACGATGTAACCGCACTGGCTTATGGAATTGGTAATAATGTTCCAGCACAGGACCTCAATCCAGTTTCTTATGACGGCCATTTAGCGAACGATACAAATGCTATTATCGTTCCCGATGTGACACAGTTGCCTCCGGTGATTCTTCAGTCGGTAATACAGGCTGTTGGAGGTAACTTGCTGGTTGACTCTGTTGGCGCTGATGGCGGCGTCATCAGTGAAATCACTATTGAGGGAGTTACTTATAGTTTCGATGGCAAGACATTAACGACCGATGGTGACAATGTTGACATATCTCATCGCTTTGATTCTGTGAGCAATACGTTAAGTATTTACATCGATTCCAAACACTCCTTGGTCATTGACCTTGATGATGGTCATTACGAGTTCTTTGGTGCCCAGGATAGCCAAGTGGTGAACCTAGAATTCGGTTATACATTAACTGACAGTGATGGTGACAATAGTAGTAATAGCTTATCTTTTGAAATTCCTGCCATTACGGAAGGCGGAAATACTGGCGGAACTAATGCTCTGCCTACCACAGCTAATTTTTCTCTCTCTTCTGACCATAGTGTTGTAGAGGTTAACTTTGAACGACATGCTGAAGATGTTGAAGATAATCAGGATGATAATAAGTTTACTCAAGTTAAACTGGCTGAGTTACCTGATCATGGTGATTTGTATTACTTGGATAGTACAACTAATAAGTACGTTAAAGTGACAGAGGATATGATCACCGGTGATAACCCTCTATTGTTCAACGATGACACTAAGGTCTATTATGTTACTGATTCAGATGTTGTAGTCTCGAAATCTCTAACGAATTCAATGATGGAAAGCGCCAACGGCACGGGACCACTAAATGCTGATGGCTTTACCATCAGCGGCGGTAACTTTAATGCTGATTCTATCCAATTTAGCGGTGAGGGAAGTGCTGGGGTAAGCTATAGAAAGGGTGGAATTTACGTTGATACTCCATCCGGCTCTGGTAGTGCAACAGGCCAAGAAACTGGGAAAGGTGAATACATTTCGATTTCATCGGATAAGGGACATATTTCTTCTGCAACTATCGAGTTCGACAGTGTTCAAGGCCATTTAGGTAACGGCAAGGCAGTGGTTATTGCATACCTATTTAGTAATGGACAAAAGTTGAGCGTAGAACCAATAGTACATAACTTTAAGACTGATGGTGATACAAGAATAATTAGTTCCAATGTATCCTTTGATGAAATCAGATTGGCATATGTAGGGCCTGATGAAGGTCAATCTAATGGCTTCCTGATTTCAGATATATCATTAGAATTAGTAGGTAACGTTGATGTCAGTGATGAGTTCACCTACTGGGCGGTTGATTCTGACGGCCAACAAAGCCTCACTCAAGGTAAGGTTGACGTTCAGGTGTCGACTGTATTGCAAGATAACGGTGCAGGTGTTGATCATGTAGCCTTCCTTAATGGATACAGGCAATATAGTTGGGCAGCGTCAGCGGCAACACTGTATGAGGGTGCTTCGCATACCCTAATTGATTACGACGAATCGATTGGTGCAGTTATAGATACTGGTATTGCTGGTGATGACGTCTACATGGGCGCAGGTTCAGATACAATCTATCTTGGTGACAGTCATTCTCCAGGTCAGGATTTGAATGAGACAGCTCAGACTAATGCTATTAATAGCTTTGTTACCAAATCAATTGATCAACTGACGAATACTACAGAAGATGGCGCGCTAACGGTAAGCGGGAGTTCAAATGCGTGGCTAGATATCGCACACGGTGGTGGTGGTAATGATCACATATACGGTGAGGGTGGTTCGGACCTTATCTTCGGCGGAACTGGTCACGACATTCTAGACGGTGGCACTGGCAATGATGCGGTACGTGGTGGCTCTGGTAACGACACCATCATCGGTGGTCAGGGCAACGATATCCTTGTCGGAGATGATGGTGCAGATATCTTCACATGGCTAGACGGTGATCTTGATGGCTCAACTGACGTTATCAAGGACTTTGGTAAAACTGAAGGTGATAAGATTGACTTGTCAGAGTTGTTTGAGGGCGACGATCGTACAGTCGATGAGATTATTGGAAGTAATGATATTGTTGTAGCTAACTCAGATAACGATGCACATGCAGAAATTGTCGTTAGTAAAGGTGGTAACAGTGTAACCATTGAGTTAGAAGGTTGGAATGCCACTCAACTAACAAATGAACTGTCTAAAATCCTGATAATCAAAGATGACTAAATCCAAAAGGGCCGCAAGGCCCTTTTTTAATCCTCGTTACTTAGGCTGACTATCTTTCAGCACCAGTAAAAAGAAAGGGTTGACACTAAGTGCCAACCCTTAAAAATTACTCGCAACTCGCAACTCGCAACTCGCAACTCGCAACTCGCAACTCGCAACTCGCAACTCGCAACTCGCAACTCGCAACTACAACACCTTACAAGCAAACCCCTTGAGGTAGAAACCTTCAGGGTACGCGCTGTCAGTAGGGTGGTCAGCCGCTTGTTCAAAGCGTTCGACAAACTTGACTTGGCGACCCGAATCGACAGCAGCGTCGGCAATCACTTTCTGGAATAGCTCACCACTCATTAAGCCTGAGCAAGAGTAGGTCAGTAGTGTGCCACCAGGTTTAAGGATCTGCATAGCCAGCATATTGATATCTTTATAGCCGTTAGCACCTGAAGTTAGATTGTTTTTGCTGGACACAAACTTAGGCGGGTCCATGATTACAACATCAAATTTGGTGCCTTGATCGCGATATTCGCGCAACAACTTAAATACGTCGGCATTGAGGAATACCGCGCGTTTTTTAGAGATATCAAACTCGTTGAGTTCAGCGTTGTATTTAGCAGTATTTAGCGCAGGCTGAGAGACATCCGCGTTGATCACACGTTTGGCACCGCCTTTAAGAGCGTACAAGCCAAAGCCACCGGTGTACGAGAAACAGTTAAGCACTTCTTTGTCTTTTACGTATTTCATCGCTTGCTGGCGACTGTCGCGTTGATCGAGGTAGAAGCCGGTTTTGTGGCCTTCGATAATATCCACGCTGATCTTTACACCGTTTTCTTCAATGACTACTGAGCGTGGTGGCTGTTCACCGTGCAATACACCCGTTGTCTCCTCAAGACCTTCTTTCTTACGTACTGCCACGTCTGAGCGCTCGTAGATGTTGCAATCAGGGAACACTTTTAATAGCGCATCAACAAGGGTTTGCTTGTGGTACTCTGCACCAGCGCTCAGCAGTTGGCATACCAAGTAGTTCTGAAACTTATCGATTGTGATACCTGGTAGGCCATCAGATTCAGCCGCAATCAAACGGTATCCGGTTAAACCGTCACGCTCGATGATGTCTTCACGCAGCAGTTGCGCGTCTTGAATGCGTTTAACAAAGAAATCGGTGTTGATGTCTTGCTTGTCAAAACTCCAGACTCGTGCACGAATCTGAGAGTTTGGTGAGTAGGCCGCTTTCGCCAGCCACTTTCCATCGTGAGTGAAGACATCAACCGTTTCACCTAATGTCGGCTCACCCTCAACACGGTGGATACCACGAGAGAACACCCAAGGGTGTTTACGGCGGAGTGATTTATCACGGCCTTTGACTAGATAGATAGCTGGAGTCATTGGTTTACTCAATTGTTTGTTTTTCAAGGTGGGGTATTTTCAAGGAACTACTAGGGAAAAGCAAATAAAAGAGCCGCTTAAAAGCGGCTCTTGAGGTTAGGCTTTAAGGCCTGTTAGCAGTGACTCCATCTGGTCACTCTGACTTCGGAGCTGGGCGATGTTAGCATTGGTAATAGTTAAAGCGATTTGAAGAGCTGAATGGTGCGAAATATCCAACACGGTATGATTGCGAATATATCGACCACAGATTCGTATCGGAATGAATTGATTAATTACTTAAAGTCTAACGGTGGGAGGCGTAAATCATGCAGGAGTGCAGTGCGAAGTTTATCGTTTCAGGAATAGTGCAAGGTGTAGGGTTTCGTTACCACACTTCGTATCAGGGGAAAAAGTTAGGCCTAGTTGGCTACGCTAAGAACCTCAACAATGGTGACGTAGAAGTCGTGGTTTGTGGGGCGCAAGAGAAAATTGATGAGATGGCTGACTGGCTGACTCAAGGGCCTAAAACATCAAGTGTTGACCATGTTCAAAGACAGAGCGTTTCCTACAAGCCATACAAAGGATTTCAGATCCTGTAGCGTGGCAACGGGATCTCAATCGCATCTTTTTATAAGCACTTGGCAGGCTTAGGCAGACCCGCTAATTTGGTAGCCTGTTTAGCTGGCCCTTGTTTAAATAGCTTAAACAGATATTTGCTGTTGCCTTTCTCCGGACCGTGGGCTTTTTCCATTGCCTTAACCAGCATTCGAACGGCTGGAGATGTGTTGAATTCTTCATAAAAATCACGCACGAAATGAACCACTTCAAGATGGGCTTCAGTTAGCTCAATGCCTTCTTGTTGAGCCAATATCTCTATCATGCCTTCTTCCCACTGAGTATGGTCTAGTAGGTAGCCTTGAGCGTCAGTTTCGATTTGTTTGCCGTTATACTCAAACATCTTAACGATCCTAAATAGTTTGATATTCAATAGGGTAGCGCAGCATACCGCGATTGGACAATATGGCAAGAAAGAAAAAGCCCGAAAGATTATCTTTCGGGCTTTTTGGTGTTTGATTAAACGTTAATCTTAATCGTCATTCATAATGCCAAGGATGCTTAGCAGGCTGATGAAGATGTTGTAGATTGAAACGTAAAGCGTAATCGTCGCTGAAATGTAGTTTGTCTCACCGCCACGGATGATGCCTTGAGTCGTCATCAGGATCGCCATGGTAGAGAACACGATGAACAGGCTGCTTAGTGCCAGATGTAGAATCGTTGACTGGATAAAGAAGCTCGCAATCATACCTACAACCAGTACGACAAACAATGACATCATCAAACCGCCCATCATAGACAGGTCACGGCGTGTCGTTAGAGCATAAGCAGATGCAGCCATGAAGGACAGAGCAGTACCGCCAAGTGCCGTTAGGATCACATCGCCCATTCCTGCGCCAATGTATGCGTTAAGGATTGGACCAAGCGTGTAGCCTAGGAAACCAGTAAACAGGAAGGTAAATACCAAACCCATGCTATTATTACGGTTCTTTTCGGTTAGGAATAGCAGACCGTAGAAGCCAACAAGTGTGATGATGATGCCTGGACGAGGAAGATTCATCGCCATAGAAACACCAGCAACCACTGCAGACCAAAGCAGAGTCATAGAGAGTAGAGCGTAAGTATTACGCAATACTTTGTTTGTTTGCAGAGCACTTTCTTGCGTTGAAGTGCGGGTAAACATAGGACTGTTCATAATCTTCCTCGTAAGGTTTTATGTTTATATCTACATTTATGAGGTTTAATGACCAAAAGATCAAGCCCCAAGTCAGTTAGTAGTAGATAAAATAATAATAGAAATAAAAACTTATGTATTTTGAAAGATGTAACACAATATAACAACTGCAAAGGGCGACCGAAGTCGCCCCTGTGTTATGCCATCTTTAGAAATTAGTGGTGCAGGATCTGAGCAAGGAAATTTTGCGTTCGATCTGACTGTGGGTTTTCGAAGAACTCAATTGGGTTGTTCTCTTCAATAATCTCACCCGCATCCATAAAGATAACACGGTCAGCCACTTCTTTAGCAAAGCCCATTTCGTGTGTTACACACAACATGGTCATGCCTTCTCCGGCTAACTCAACCATAACGTCAAGTACTTCACGAACCATCTCTGGGTCAAGTGCCGACGTTGGTTCATCAAACAGCATCACTTGCGGGCTCATACAAAGTGAGCGAGCAATGGCAACACGCTGCTGCTGACCACCAGATAGCTGGCCTGGATATTTATCGGCTTGATCTGGAATCTTAACGCGTTCTAGATATTTCATCGCAATCGCTTCAGCTTCCTCCTTAGGCATTTTTTTCACCCAAATTGGAGCCAGCGTACAGTTTTCTAAAACAGTTAGGTGAGGGAACAGGTTGAAGTGTTGGAAACACATACCAACTTCGCGACGAACGGCCTCAATGTTTTTCAGATCTTCAGTCAGCTCATTGCCAGAAACGATAATCTGTCCCTTTTGGTGTTCTTCCAAACGGTTAATACAGCGAATCATGGTGGATTTGCCAGAACCAGAAGGGCCACAAATAACGATTTTTTCGCCTTTCTTAACGTTTAGGTTGATGTTTTTCAGTACGTGGAATTCGCCGTACCACTTGTTCATATCCTTTATTTGGATCATGTAATCTTGTTGTTGCGTCATAATACGTCCTTGAGCTCTAATTATCGTTTGTGACCGGTATGAAGTTTGTTTTCTAGCCAGATCGAATATCTCGACATGCCGAAACAAAATACCCAGAACACTAACGCGACAAATACATAACTTTCCGTTGCAAAGCCTAACCACTCAGGGTCAGTGTTTGCAGCTTGTCCGATACCCAGTACGTCAAACATACCGATGATAAGCACCAGACTAGTGTCTTTGAACAATCCGATAAAGGTGTTCACGATAGATGGGATAGTAATCTTCAGTGCTTGTGGAAGAATAATCAGCCCCATTTTTTTCCAATAACTTAGACCTAACGCGTCTGCGGCTTCGTATTGTCCTTTTGGAATAGCTTGAAGACCACCACGAACCACTTCCGCCATGTAGGCAGCACTAAACATCACCACACCAATCAATGCGCGGATAAGTTTGTCTGTTTCTGAACCTTCAGAAAGGAACAGGGGCAGCATAACTGAAGCCATAAACAGAACCGTGATAAGAGGTACACCACGCCATACTTCAATGTAGACAGTACACATACTGCGAATGATCGGCATTTCTGAACGGCGCCCTAGTGCCAGAGCAACGCCGATAGGTAGCGAAACGACAATACCGACAAGTGCGATAATCAGTGTAACCAGCAAGCCACCCCATTTGTGCGTCTCGACAACTTCCAGACCAAATACACCGCCATAAAGTAAAGCAGCAATGATAAATGGGTAGACGTTTACGAAGAATAACCAAATCCATAGACGCTTAGGTGTTTTCTCGTAAGCCAGCAATACCGTAAAGATAGCCAGTGTCACGTAGAAAAACTGAGGTCGCCAAAGCTCGTCGGAAGGGTAGAAACCATACATAAACTGGTCCCAGCGAACGCTGATAAATACCCAGCACGCACCCTCACGACTACATGCGTCACGGGTTGTGCCAACCCAGTCTGCATTGAGAATAGCCCAGTTAAACACGTCCCATAGTACCATCGCGGATAAAACGGCGAGGATAATCGTTACGACTGAGTTTATTGGACCATTAAATAGGTTTTTTCTTAGCCAACCTACCAGACCAACCGTATTTGCAGGCGGCGGAAGGCTAGGCTGAAATTGATGTACTTTCATTCTATCTCTCCACCAAAGCCACTTTCTTATTGTACAAGTTCATCAGAGCCGATGTGACTAGGCTGAGTGTTAAGTAAACACCCATCGTCATCGCAATGATTTCAATCGCCTGACCAGTTTGGTTCAGCGTTGTACCAGCAAATACTGAAACCAAATCGGGGTAACCAATCGCCATCGCAAGCGATGAGTTTTTGGTTAAGTTCAAGTATTGGCTAGTCAGCGGTGGAATAATGATACGCAGTGCTTGAGGGATAACCACCAGCTTTAGCGTGCGAGAACGTGGTAGCCCTAGTGACATAGCGGCTTCTGTCTGACCATGGCTAACGGCATTGATACCTGAACGTACAATCTCAGCAATGAACGACGCCGTGTAAACACTAAGCGCGATGAGCAAAGCCGCCAGTTCTGGGATGATGGTAATACCACCTTTAAAGTTAAAGCCTTTTAGCACAGGGTATTCGGCAGAGATAGGTGAACCCGTTAAGAAGTAAACGATGACAGGTAGAACAACACAGAGCCCCAGCATGATACGTCCCATGGGCGTTTGCTGACCGGTCAGTTTTTGCTTGTTTTTCGCCCATACACCGATCAAAAGCGTCGCGATAATGCCAATAATCACACTTGCTACAACAAAGGAAGAACCTTCGCCAAAGACTGGGGCAGGGAAGTAGAGGCCACGAACGTTGAGGAAAATGGCTTCACCCAGACTTAAACTTTGGCGAGCTGACGGAAGTGCTTGCAGAACCGCGAAGTACCAGAAGAAAATCTGAAGAAGTAAAGGAATGTTACGGAATGTCTCAATATAAACAGCAGCAAAACGGCTAACTAACCAGTTAGACGAAAGGCGTGCGATACCCATTAGAAAGCCAATCACCGTCGCGAGGATGATACCAAAAAACGAGACTAGCGCAGTGTTGAGTAGCCCGACCATAAAGGTGCGGCCGTAAGAGAAGGTTTCATCGTACTCAATCAGCGTTAAGCCAATCCCAAAGCCAGCTTCTTGAGTTAGAAAGTCAAAACCCGTGGCAATACCACGTGCTTCTAAGTTGGTTAGTGCATTATTGACAATTGTGTAAAAGAAAAAGACGAGTGCTGAAATCGCTATGATCTGGAAAACAACAGCTCTAAAGGTGGGATTGTATAAAAGGTTAGCGTTTGAATTCGGTCCGTTATCCGATTTCGTCGCAAAATTAGTAGGTTTCATACAGCTATAACCTCAAATCCATTTTTATAAAAAGGGCGGCCAAAACCGCCCATTTTCTATTGTAACTATGTAAAAATTAACGGATTGGAGGAGCGTACATGAAGCCACCCGCATTCCACAGTGCGTTTACGCCACGTGAAATTTGTAGTGGTGAACCTTCACCGACTGTGCGCTCGAAGCTCTCGCCGTAGTTACCCACTTGTTTCACAACTTGGTAACCCCAATCGTCACGGATGCCTAGGCCTTTACCTTTAGGACCGTCTACACCAAGAATACGCTTGATGTTTGGATCTTGAGACTTAAGCATTTCGTCTGCATTTTTAGAAGTGATGCCGTATTCTTCAGCGTTCACCATTGCAGCTAGAGTCCACTTAGCGATGTTAAACCATTGATCGTCACCTTGACGAACCACTGGGCCTAGAGGCTCTTTAGAAATGATTTCTGGAAGAACTTGAGCAGATGCAGGATCTTGAAGATTCAAGCGAAGTGCGTAAAGACCTGATTGGTCAGTTGTTAGTACGTCACAACGGCCAGCGTCGAAACCTTTCGAAGTTTGAGCGGCTGTATCAAATACAACTGGCTTGTAAGACATACCACTGTTACGGAAGTAGTCCGCTAGGTTAAGTTCAGTTGTCGTACCAGACTGAACACATACAGAAGCACCGTCTAGCTCTTTAGCGCTTGTTAGACCAAGGTCTTTCTTAACCATGAAGCCTTGACCATCGTAGTAGTTAACACCAACGAAGTTTAGACCTAGAGCTGTATCACGGTGAAGCGTCCAAGTTGTGTTACGAGAAAGAACATCGATCTCACCAGATTGAAGTGCAGTGAAACGCTCTTTCGCTGTTAGAGGAACGTATTTAACTTTTGATTTATCGCCAAGCACTGCCGCAGCAAGCGCCTGACAGTATTCAACGTCAATGCCTTCCCATTCACCTTTAGAGTTAGGGTTAGAGAAACCTGGCAAGCCAGTACTTACACCACAAGTTAGGAAACCTTGTTTAGTTACTTTATCTAGCGTGCTATCCGCAGCAGCAGCGCTTGTAGACATCAGTGCAGTAGATGCCGCTACAACTGAAGCAAGAAGTGTTAGTTTATGTGCCATTTGTATCCTTCCTGTATGATCCATGTTAAATCAGGTTCAACCTGATACAACGATTAAATGGTGTTGTGTTTCTTAATTATTAGGTTGCGTATGCCCATATTTGAGCCTTAAACAAATCAACCAGTTATAAGCCTAGGAAAGGATTCGCAATTTCTCAAATGTATAATTTAAAAAGATTTTTGAATGAAATCACAAATCCTGACAGACTTTAGAATGACGAAATGTTGCTTAAATGTAAATAGTGCAAGAGGTCACAAATTTGGTGCGACAGGATGGTGTAATAAATTTATCAATACATATAGGGTTCAAATTGGTATCACTGTTATCAATTAGTTAAAAAAGCTAAAAATAGTTCGAAATTTGGTCATTTATTAGGTGTGATCTGAATTGGGAATGAATCTATTGCTCTATTTTTGGTAGTATCAATGCTGAAGATGTTTTTAGTAACTCAAGGAATGAAATGCAGTATTTTCCACTGTTTATAGACTTAACTCATAAACCCGTTCTGGTCGTTGGTGGGGGTGAGGTCGCAAGCCGCAAAGTAGATAGCCTAGTTAGGGCGGGAGCGAATGTTACGATCGTCTCACCCAATGTGGAGTCTTACCTCGCCAACGTGATCGAAAAAGGGGACTGCCAATGGATCCAAGGGTTCTATTCTGCCGAGTTACTCGAAAGTTGCTATGTTCAAGTTTGGGCGACAACCGACAATCCAGATTTGAATCACCAAGTCCATCATGACGCTAAGCGTAAAGGGATATTGGTGAATGTCGTGGATGACCTACCATACTGCGACTTTATTACCCCTTCGATGATTAACCGTGGCCGGATACAACTCGCGATATCGAGTGGTGGCTCTTCACCGGTTTTGGTTAGGAATGTGAGAGAAAAGCTAGAGGCTGTGTTACCGCAAAACCTAGCGATACAAGCTGACTTCGCGGCCTCTAAGCGTAATGACATTAAAAGTCGTTTTGCTAGCGTTGAGCAACGACGTAAGTTTTGGGAAGCTTATTTTTCGCGCTCAGATGTTGAAAGAGCGACCAACAATGGCGATCTAGAGAGAGCCTATCAAGCGCTGCTGCAAGAGGGGGTCGACCAGAGTGGTTCGGTAACTTGGATCGAGTATGGTGAAGATGTCGAGCTTCTTACCTTGAAAGCATTGAGATTGATGCAGCAGGCCGAGATAGTGTTGCATGACCCGAACTGTCCTTTTGCGTTTATTGACCTCGTTCGCCGTGATGCGGAAAGAGTTGAATGCAAGAGTGAGGCGGGTTTTAGCAATGAACTGCAGAAAGCTCGAAGTCACGATCAAAGAGTGGTGGTGTTAATGCCACCTAAATCGAAAAGAGTTACCTTCTTACAGGGCAAGGATCTGCTAATAGAGCTGGGATCGGTGAAATAGAAAAGGGCCACTAAGATGTGGCCCTTTTACTTATCAAACAGGCGAATAAAAGATATTAGTCGCGGAAGTTCTCATACTGGAATGGTTGACCTAGATCTGATTCACGGATCAGTGCAATAGCAGCTTGCAGATCATCACGCTTCTTACCGGTTACACGAACCTTGTCGCCTTGAATCGATGCTTGAACTTTCATCTTGTTGTCTTTAATCAGTTTAACGATTTTTTTCGCCATTGGCGTTTCGATACCTTGCTTAAATACAACGATTTGATGCCAGTTTCTTCCTGATGCTTCTTCTGGTTTGGCTTCCATTGCATTAACATCAACGCCGCGCTTAGTTAAGTTACCGCGTAACATGTCGCGTAGTTGCTTAAGCTGAAATTCACCTTCTGCGCTTAGCTTCACCGATTCGTCTTTTTGCATCTCGAATGACGCTTCAACGCCACGAAAATCAAAACGAGTCGTTAGCTCGCGTGACGCATTGTCTACTGCGTTACGTAGTTCAACAGTATCGATTTCAGAAACAATATCAAATGATGGCATGTTGGAGTCCTTATTATTACGAGCGAGCTTTTACGGCATTTGCCAGCATGTCAAGCATAGTGGCTGTATCATCCCAGCCCAAGCAAGGGTCTGTGATCGACTGACCGTAAGTAAGATTACTTAGGTCTTCCATGGATTGATTACCTTCGTTAATGAAGCTTTCAGCCATGATGCCTGCTACTTGATTTTTACCTGACTTGATTTGTTCACAGATGTCTTCAGCGACTTCAAGTTGCTTTCTGTGCTGCTTTTGGCAGTTAGCGTGGCTAAAATCAACCACAAGGCGTTCAGGTAGGCCAAACTCGCCCAGTTGTTTACATGCTGCATCGACGGATGCTGCATCAAAGTTAGGGCCTTTTTCACCGCCGCGAAGGATAACGTGACCAAATGGGTTACCGCTAGTGCGATATACGGTCATACGGCCGTTTTTGTCTGGTGAATAAAAATAGTGAGACGCTTGAGATGCACGAATTGCATCGATAGCGATCTTGATGTTCCCGTTGGTACCATTTTTAAAACCAACTGGGCAAGAGAGTGCGGACGCCATTTCACGATGGATTTGTGATTCGGTCGTACGTGCACCAATCGCACCCCATGTAATGAGATCTGCAATGTACTGGCCAGTGATCATATCTAAAAACTCGGTAGCAGTTGCTAAACCAAGCTTATTGATATCGAGCAATAGCTTACGGGCTTTGTTCAAACCTGTTTCTAGCGCATAAGAGCCATCAAGATTTGGGTCAGTAATTAACCCCTTCCAACCTACGACAGTGCGAGGCTTTTCAAAATAGGTGCGCATAACGATGAACAGTTCATCGTTATACTGATCTTGCACAGCGGCTAAACGCTCTGCGTAGTCAAGGGCGGCATCGGTATCGTGCACGGAACATGGGCCGACAATTACCAATAGGCGCTGGTCTTCCCCTGTAAGGATATTTTCAATTTGGCGACGTGACTGTGCGATACGCTCAGCGACCTCATCGGTAATTGGATGGGCGCTTCCTAATTCTGCCGGAGTTGGCATTGGACCCAATGGTTGGGTTCTTAATTCATCGGTTTTTAATGGCATACGACAGCCTGTTCTTTTTATTACGAAGCGGTAAAGATAACGGAAACCAAGATAGGAATAAACCACTTATCGCGATTCTTATTAGTATCAAACTGTAAAGTGCAAATTTATGCATTTTTATTTACTAAAAATGCTCACAACCCCTTGTATTATCGACATACGATAGGTATGTTGAGGAATATAAATACAACGAAAACCTTTGCCTGGAGCAGTAATGAGTTTAACCCGTTCTAGCAGTATGCATCCTGCGCTAAACCTCGGCGATTCACTTCCTCAGCTTGATCAAGCAACCAGTGGTTCGCACCTTTTTGTATCATTGTCAGAAATGATTTTAGAACATATCTTCTATCATCCCGATCATGCCGCGATTTTGCCATCTCTTGATGAGAGTGAAGTGGCATCAATCAATGCCATCTTGGGCGAGCAGTCGCTAGAGTTGCACTTCGTATCGACACTCACTGAACAGATTTTAGCGGCCGTGAAGCCACAACATCAGTCGGTACGCATCGATCTAGGTGGTGCCGACAGCTACAGTTTCCGAACACTGCTGGGGGGACAGCTTGAGCCAACTGAAGTTAACCCAGCGCTTGGTTTGCGCGGTGTCTCTCGTTTTGCCCATGAGAAATTTGTCCAGTTGTTTACGCTAGAGTGTCAGGTGATTAAGGCATTGCAGCAGCAAGGTTGTGATGTTGAAATTGTCGTACCTTTTGTCAGAGGATTGTCTGATGCCGCCAAAGTAATCGACTTACTCGCAGAACAAGGTTTACCAAGGGGACTCAATGGTTTGAAAGTTCTCTATACCGTTGATGTACCATCGGGCGCGTTGTTATCAGAGCGATTACTTCATTACTTTGATGGCTTGGTGATCAATGTGGAAAACTTAGCTCAATTCACCTTAGGGGTTGATCGCCTTAGTGAGGAGTTGGAGTATCTGTTTGATCCGGAAAGTGAAGCTGTCATGATGCTGATTGAGCAGGCCGTCGACGCGGCGACGAACAGCAATAAGCCGATTGTTTTAGTCAGCAATGGGTTAGTTCAATATGCTCGTTTACAAGAGTACATCGTTGAGCATCCACAGATAGACGTTTTGGTGACGTTGTAACTCAAACTGGTTGTTAAGTCACTGTTTATAACGCCCAATGTTAATGAAATGTTGACATTGGGCGTTATTCGTTATGAACTAAGATGAATTTCACTGGTCGGACTAGTTCAATGTTGTCAGCTCTCTCAAAAGCAAATCTCTATCTCAATCTGTTCGGATTTTTTAAAGTGCCGTTTATTTGGCTGGCTCGGCCAAAGATATTGGAACTGAATGCCGAGCGTGTTGAAGTCAAAATTCCCCTAAAAAGAAGAACCAAAAATCACCTCAACAGTATGTATTTTGGTGTATTGGCTGTCGGGGCTGATGTCGCGGGAGGTTTTATGGCGATGAGTAAAGCTGAGCAGTGCGGCAAAAGGGTATCATTAGCCTTTAAAGCAGTAGAAGGGCAGTTTCTCAAACGTCCCGAAGCAGATGTTCATTTCGTTTGTGAAGATGGCAAGTTGATCGATGACATGCTAGAGAGGACTTTCGCTACTGGTGAGCGCGTCAATCAAGCAGTGAAAATTACCGCCATTTGCCCAAGTCTGTACGGCGATGAACCTATGGCGGAATTTTTACTTACTCTGTCATTGAAGAGAATGGATGGCTAACGTCATCCACTTCAATTTGTTCAATTGCGACGATCTTGCTTCGGTTGAGAATGATCTTCCAACGATAGTAGCGTGGCTGGCCGTCGTGATTATCTTCTTTGGCAATCAGATTGATAAGATGACGTTTTTCAACCGACTCGCGACTTACCTGCCCGTTATTGTTCATGTAAACCTTATTTGAGCCTTTGTCCATCAAGCGAGTTAATTCACGCATGCTAACCAACAAAGACTCACGCGTTTCTTCATAACCACTCATAAACTTCGATGTCGACATTTCAGTTTTAGAGCTGTAGTGAAGCACTTGTTCTTCACGCTGGACAACGCGTTTCTTGCGGATTGACTGAATTCGGTCGGGCAACTTATCGAGAACCTTATAGTCTAGCCATTCGAGTTTCTGTCCCACCGCTTTCATGGTTGTTGGGTCTAAGTAAAGTTTACGCCATTTTGGGCGGCCTTTGCGAAGCCATCGCCACATCACATCACGCAGGTCATCTTTAAAAATTTCCCTTAATGCGTAAACAAATGACATTAAGACAATGAAAGAGGCGGTGATCTCTCCCCAGTAGTCACGAGCAAGAATGGCTGTGATGGTAACAAACACCATGACAAAGCCAGTTGCACTGCCTTTAACGACTCGCTTCATATTGTTACCCAGCGACTGCGTGCGCTCCTTCAATACCACCGGATGTTCTATCAGGCGGCGCAATAGGCGCATTTTATTACTGAGTCGTATGACGTCATCACGAACACTTTTGGAGTTATAATTGTTGAGCTTTCGGTGCGCTGCTTCTTTTTCTACAATGGCGAGCAAACTCTCTTTAAGGCTCTTATACTCGCTATCACGAGGCATATGTGCGACAAGCGACATCAAACGTTGTCCTGTGTACCAAGAAAGATAGTTGTCTATATTGGCGTAGTAACGCTTTAAGCTCTCTTCGTAAGGAATACTGCGGCGCAGTTTCTTGAGAATATCGAGAGAGAGGTTGATGACTTCGTCGACCTCGTCAGTAGTGACAGACTCGGTATTGTGTTTATTGAGTTCGTTGACCGCTTTGTCTAGCGCGATAACATACTGATAGGCGAACAAACTCAAACTGACACGGTATTGAGTTGAAGAGAGCCTACCTCGTTTAGCTAAGCGGCTGTGCACGAGAGGAAGGAGGGTTTTGTCACTGTAGTAAGCGCGTTTTTGAGATATCGACTCATAGTAGAATTCACTCTCTTTAAGGATGTCCGGCGAAAGCCCAAGCTCACCAGGTACGAAAAAATAGAGATCTAAATCCGATTTCTTTGTCGCTGCCATCGCATGAGAAATCTTGAGAGTGATGCCGTCCTGCTTATCAACAGTGATCAATTAACGCTCCTAAAAAAGGTATAAATATCTGGCGCAAGCATAACAGAGATTCGCTATAATCACCGCAAATTTAACAAGAGACAGTTGAAATGATTAAAGTTGGTCAGACGAACCACTTAGAAGTAGTAAAAATAGCCGATTTTGGCGTATTTCTCGATGCCGGAGATTACGGTACGACCTTGCTTCCAAAACGTTTTGTACCTGAAGGTGTGGAAATTGGTAGCGTTATAGATGCATTTTTATACTTTGATTCTGACAGTCAGTTAGTCGCAACAACTGAGACTCCTGTTGCTCAAGTCGGCGAATGGGGGTTGATGAAGATCGAAGGTGTCAACTCTACCGGTGCTTTCGCTGATTGGGGTATCAAAGGTAAAGACCTACTGATACCTTTTAGTGAGCAACGTGCACGTTTTGCGGCGGGGCAAACCGTACTTGTTTATGTCTACAGCGATAAAGCTTCTGGACGAATTGTTGGAACAACGAAGTTTAATAAACTGCTGGATAAAACACCGGCAAATTACACTCGCAACCAACAGGTTGATTTAATCATCGCAGAGCGTAGCGAACTTGGTTACAAAGCCATTGTGGAAGGCCAGCACTGGGGAATGATTTTTAAATCAGATGTGTTTGGTAAGTTATTTATTGGTAAGCGACTTAAAGGTTACATCAAGAATATTCGCGAAGATGGCAAAATCGACCTGTCCCTGCAGAAAATCGGGGTTGGTAAGATGGATGAACTGAGCCAGAAGGTGATGGACTTATTGGAGAAGAAGGGGGGATTCTTACCTCTCAATGACAAGTCATCGCCAGAAGCTATCTTTGCCGCTTTCCGCACTAGTAAAGGCACGTTCAAGAAGACGATCGGCGGTCTGTACAAACAGGGTAAAATTGTGATTGAGAAAGAGGGCATTCGCCTGAGTTAACACAATTGGTTTGACTGTTAAGCCGAAAAAAAGGCCCAGAGCTGATCCTGCTTTGGGCCTAGGGGAACGGCTCCTACAGAGCCTGCGCTAACTGTCTGATATATTGTATATATCGATAACCTAATTGTAGTTTATGATCGGCAATGCGCTAGGCTTTTGTAGAATTTCATACTATTTAATGACCGCTTAAAACAAGTTTTTGTCTCTGACCAACTCTCTTGGTAGTCCATTCTTGATACGGTTACCCACCCACTTTCCTAATCCAATCACATCGTTAGCGAGTGTTACGATCACTTCACCTTGACCGGATAGGTCAGCAGGGCGAACATCACGTCCCATAAACCACTCACGAGCCTCATCAATAGAAAGTGCTAGGGCTGTTCTCTCTTTACCAGTAGCTAATGCCGTTGCAACTTGATGCTGCCAGCGGTAGCCCTTTTTGTGGGCTTCAGCAATTTTGATCCCCATTCGGGAGAATCTAAGCTCACCAAGCATAGGTTCAAGA
Source organism: Vibrio sp. TRT 2004 (assembly GCF_050113735.1). Lineage (NCBI taxonomy): Bacteria > Pseudomonadati > Pseudomonadota > Gammaproteobacteria > Vibrionales > Vibrionaceae > Vibrio > Vibrio sp. TRT 2004. The sequence continues at coordinate 35,988 of NZ_JBNJOH010000020.1, forward strand.
GCATCAGGGAACAACCATACGTCGTTGTCTCTCAACCAGATAGAAGATGCTTGAGGTAAATTAATCTCCAGTTGAGTGTGGAGTTGTTTAGCAATGTCCGTTTGTACTTTAGCGCTCGCTTTCTCAAACGGAAATTTGCCCAAACGCTTTTTCACTTGAGGGGCGGTGACTGACGCAAGTTTGCGCATACGTGCAACAAAGAAGCCTTCACAATCATATACCTGAGGGAATATGTGTAGAAAACCGTCTTCGGTAAGAGCTTTATCGGCATCAGGGAAAAGGGAAGCGAGGCTATCGAACTCTACAGCATCACCAAAGGACGCTTTAAGGTGATGACATACTTGTTGATTCTCTTCAATACTGAGCGTGCAGGTTGAGTAGACCATAACGCCGCCAGGTTTTAACGCATGAAAAGCGCTTTCAATCAGATCTTTTTGTGTGTCAGAAATCGAAAGGACCGACTCTTTACTCCAGTTCTTCATGGCGTCTGCGTCTTTACGTACCGTACCTTCACCTGAACAAGGTGCATCAATCAATACTGCATCAAAGTGCTCGGGCAACCAGCCACCAAACACACGACCATCAAAGTTGCTAAGAGCGGCGTTACGTACTCCACAGCGCTCTATGTTAGCGTGGAGTACTTTTACACGGCTTGCGGAAAACTCGTTGGCAACGAGCACACCTTGGTTGTTCATCTTTGACGCAATCTGAGTGGTTTTCGAGCCTGGTGCAGCCGCCATATCGAGCACACTGGTGAAGTCATCTTGGTCATCCAAGAATAAAGCGGATACGGGCATCATAGAGCTGGCTTCTTGGATATAAAAAAGCCCAGACATGTGTTCTGCCGAGTTACCTAGCGGGACTTCCGATTCGTCTGCGTCAATCCAGAATCCTTCCTCACACCAGGGTACAGGTTGAAGTTGCCATCCTTTGTGTTGTGCTCGTTGAACAAACTCATCGATTGATATTTTGAGTGTATTGACCCGAATACTCTTACGCAATGGGCGCTGACATGCGGCGATAAAATCCGCCATGTTCAGTCCTTGGGGTAGGATTGATTGCATTTCAGCGAGAAAGTCGTCTGGTAGGTATACGTTCTGGTGCAAGGTTCTGTCTCTACAAGCGTAAAAGGTCGGTGATTATAGCTAATTTCAATAAAAAACGCAGCGAATTCGCTGCGTTTCCCCATGGATTAAGGTTTTGGTATTGCTGTACGCCATGTGCGCCAGCTGTCTTCTGCTTTGGTATATAGGTAGAAGGACTGACCTTGACGAGCGATTGGCTCCAATTGTTTTTGCTCTGGCGTCGCAAAAGTTATTCCACCACGAACAATACTATCAATTGTGCCGGCTCTAACATTGGCACCGGTAATACCGATCGATACGTCGACGCCAGATGTGTTCCAGAAAACACTGTTTTGACGAACTAAATAGGCGTATTGAGGCTCAATAGCAATGGTCGATATGACGCGATCAGCAAATTCACCTAACTGAACATTGGTTACTTGACCGACTTCTATCTCACGATAGAGTACCGGTGTACCAACAGTGATAGAGCCGCGAGATTCACTTTGTAGGGTGAAGGTTATGCCGTTTATCGCCGGTTGTTGGTGGTTAAGTTCAAAGGCATATGTCGCTTTTCCGTTACCCGGTAACACGTTGATCGATTGTGCCAGGAGATTTTGAATGTTCTTCACACCACTAAGACCCACTTGCGCTTTAGGTAACCAGAAGTACGACCCAGCAACCGCAATTGTATTGGTGTATTCAGGTAATATACGCGCCTTGACTTCTACTCTGTTGAGTTTGAAGTCTGGAATAACCAAAGTGACCTCACCAACTTTTACTCCGTTATAGTTGATTGAAGTGCCTTTTGCGACTGTGTTTTCGCCATTGAGTGTCAATGAGATCACTTGGCCATATTTCCTTGCAGTCTTGAAGTCTGAGTAGAGCAACCATTTGTCGTTTTGCTTATTTTCGACTCCAGGCAGAGAATCGAATGCAATGCCTCCCTGAATCAAAGAGGTGAGTGGGGCCGCCTTAACGTTGATGCCTGCAAGGCTTGCATCTATCTCAACGCCTGAGCGGTTCCAGAATACGGTTTGATCAGTGACAAGGTGCTTATATTGATTTTCTATACTCGCGCTGATGATGACACCACCGTCGACCAAATAGAAGTCAGCAACATTACCCACTTGCAGATTTCGATACAACAGAGGACTGCCTTTACTGATCGAAGGTAATTCGTTAGCAAAAAGGGTCAACTTGGTAGAACCTGAGATATTGTACTTAGCGAGTTCAGCAAGTGACTTGTTTTGATAGAGCGTGTATTGCGCCTGTGGCTGAGCTTTTCCTTCACTAACGAAACTAATAGAACCCGTTAGAAGCTGTTTTGCTGGTGGCACGGTAATATTCAAGCCTGATTCAGTCAATTCGGCACTGGCGCTACCTGTCACGAAGAAGCGGTTTTGAGACTTAATAAGGTGCGCATAGTCGCTATCGATTAGCGCATCTAGCTGCACTTTGTCGTTAACTAGGCTCACTTGCGTTACCGAACCTACGCTGATACCACGGTAGAGGATGTTGGCACCCTGATCGAGTCCAAACGAATTGTCTGACACTAATTGAAGTGAGACAGAGCGGGCTTGTTGGCGTTTGAAGTCGTCTTTTCTTACTGCGCTAAAATGTCGTGAACGCTCGCCGTCACCAGGAACCACGGTCAGGAAGTTACCTTTAACGATGTTAGCGATGTTTTCTACTCCCGATAGAGAGACTTTCGCTTCTTCAAGAATGAAGCGGCTACCCGTTGTCAGCATGTCACTAAAAGCAGGCTGGATTGCCGCAGAAGCAACGATGTTCTCTCTACCATGACTCAACTCTAAATCTGTAATCTGTCCGATTTCGATACCACGGTACATAATTGGTGCGCCAGAAGCGTTGATCTTGTTGTCATCTGGTAAATCAATCTTTATTGCGATACCTCGACCAGCGGTTTTTAAATTTGGGTAGAGTTTAAACTGAGAGTTATCTGCAACAGGCTCACCACCATCAGGTGAGTCGACAGCAATAGAGCCTCCAAGCAGAGCACTGAAACTTTCCAGTTTTACATCAACCCCTTCGAATCCTATGTTGGCACCAATACCACTGACGTTCCAGAAGCGGCTATCGTCAGTGATGATGTGGCGATACTCATCGCGTATTGAGGCTTGGATGATGACGTTTTTCGAATCACGGTCAAGCTGATAGCTATACACTTCACCAATCGGTATCTTTCGATAAACGATTTGTGAACCGACCGAGATACCGCCTAAGTCTCTCGATTTTAGTGAAATATTAAGCCCTTGGTTTGCCAGTAAATCGGAGGGAGCACGCTCTAGAGCGGTAAACTTGGTCTCAGGCTCGGAAGGGTTATTACCTGGAGAAATCGCGATATAGTTACCCGAAACAAGTGCATCAAGGCCAGAAATCCCAGACAGACTCGCTGTGGGTTTGACCAACCAGAAACGCGCTTCTTTGGTCAGCAATTTCGTGGCTTGTGGGTAGATGTCCGCATCGACGTAGATACTCTGTAAGTCTGGGGACAAATTGATATCTTTCACCATGCCCACTTCTAAGCCTTGATAGCGAATGGTGGTTCTTCCTGCGATCAAGCCTTGTGCATCAGAGAAGTAGATCTGGACTCGTTGCCCGGCATCTTGCACGGCTTTGAACACCAGCCATCCTGCCAGTACCATAGTTAAGATTGGTAGCAGCCAAAGTGGTGATATTCCTTTATTACGCTTGATATGCGGGGAATATGAGTTTTGTGTGGGAGAAGGGTTACTCATTTAACGACTCTTTTCTATCAAATTCTTCTGGGTAATTGTCCCAAATTAGTCTCGGATCCATGCTTTCTGCGGCTAACATGGTGAGCACAACTACAATACCAAATGCGACCGCGCCATAGCCTGGTGTAAAGTCGAGAATTTGGCCTCTATCAACTAATGTCATCATGATCGAGATGACAAACAGATCCATCATCGACCAGCGACCAATCCATTTAATGACAAAATAGATGCGCATTCTGTGTTTGTGGTAAATCTTGCGTTTGAACTGTATCGCCAGTAACAGGTAAGACAGCCCTAGGATCTTGGCAACGGGAACCACGATACTGGCAACAAAAATGATGATGGCGATGCCAGTCATTCCACTATTCACTAACGAAGCAACGCCAGAAAAGATGGTATCTTCTAAGCGTTTGCCGTTAGTTAATAAAATGGAAATTGGAATGATGTTAGCGGGAAATATCGCAATACTGGCCGCGATGAGATAAGCCCATGTCTTTTGAATCGAGTACGGTTTGCGATGATGGATAGGGCTTTTACAACGCAAGCATTCCGTCCCTTCTGGTTGAGAAAGGTGACAGTGATGACAGTGAAGCGTTTTTTCTGACAAAGCGTATTGCTCTTCCGCATGAAACACTTCCCAGTATCGACGCACGCTTACTCGTGTCACCAGTAGTACGGTAGAGACTTGCAGTAACACTAGACCAATCAAGCCCGGTCCAACGTAGATATCCGAGTAATCTTGGAGTTTGAAACACGAAATGGCGATGCTAACAAGAAAGACATCAATCATTACCCACGCTTTGACATAGTCAATAATTGACAGGGAACTCTTGAGCAAACGAAACGAGCCTTTGCTCAGCGCGATATGCGCAGCGACAACCGAACTACACAACAAAAGGGGCGCTATCGAACTGCAAAAGAAAATAAGCAGTGACAGGAGTACAAAACCTTCTTGAAAAAGTGCAAATACGCCTGAGGGTAAAGTCGCAGGAATCATCACGCCGAAAAGACGAATGCTTATAAACTCGAAAAAGTGCGAAGGAACAAACAGTAAAAGGCAAGTTATTGCAATCGCTAAATTGCCTGACAGAGAAGGATTCCCCCCTCGGTATAGATGACTATTGCATCTCGGGCAGTAGGCGCTTTTGCCTCTCTCCACAGAGACAAGGTCAACGGGTAGTTCACAGCCGTGGCAAAGCCTAATATTGGTTGGCTTGGAGTCATGAGCATGCAAGACCTGAGGGGCGTTCATCGCAGCCCCTCTATATTTTTGGCACGAGAAAAGGGCCTAAGCGTGACTTTGCACGTTGCCGTATAAGGTTTGATATAAGCCTTGCTGTTCAACCAATTCTCCATGAGTACCTGCTTGAGATACTTGACCGTCTTCAAGTACGTAGATCAAATCTGCCTGTTTAACCGCGGACAATCTATGTGCGACAATTAACGTTGTACGACCACGTAGAAACTCGGTAAGCGCTTTATGCAATGCGGCTTCTGTTGCAGTATCGAGTGCCGACGTCGCTTCATCCAAAATGACAAACTTAGGATTACTCAAGATCATTCTTGCAATCGCTAGGCGCTGACGTTGTCCACCTGACAGCCGAATACCATTGCGGCCTATTTGCGTATCAAGCCCATCACTGAGTTGACTGATGACATCTTGCATCTGCGCGACTTCAAGCGCGCGCCATAAAGATAAGTCATCATATTCTGAACCTAGTGTCAAATTATGCCTTAAGGTGTCATTAAAGAGTATAGGCTGTTGTAATACAACGGCAATTTGCTCTCTAATTATCTCAAAACTGATATCATTTGTAGTTTGACCATTGTAGCGGATATAGCCGGAGTTAGGCTGATACACACCGATAAGCAACTGGATCAATGTTGATTTGCCCCCGCCGCTGGAACCGACCAGCGCCACTTTTTTACCCGCTGGTATGGTGAGGCTCAATTTAGAGAGGACTTGTACTTCATCATTGTAAGAAAAACTCACCTTGTCGATTTCAACATCGACTTCTCGATCATCAGTAAATGGATTCACCTTACTTTGAGGGCGATGTTCTTCTTCTAAATCTAATAGGGCATTGATCCGTTTCAGTGCGGCTTTGGCACTATACCAAGAAAACTGAATGCCAAGCAGTTCTTGAACAGGAGAGAGCATGAACCAAAGGTAGCCAAATACTGCGAAGATTTGACCTATGGTCAGGTCACTAAACAAGACCATTAACATTGCAACTGCGCGGAATAACTCAAATCCTAATAAAAATAGAAGGAAAGAGACTCGACCAGCGGCTTCCGATTGCCATGCATACTTATCTGCATCTTGGCGAATGTGGTCTGCATGGGTTTTTAGTTCGTTAAGAAATTCCCGTTCTCGATTTGCCGCTCTTAGTTGATAGATGCCATCTAAGGTCTCGACTAATCGATTCTGAAAACGTTCAAACGATTGATTTTCGCGCTTTTTAAGATGCTTTACTTTACTGCCTAGCTTACGCGAAAAATAGATTACAACCGGATTGACCAACAGAATAAACAGACCTAAACGCCAGTCTAGCCAGAGAAGAACCCCTGCGGTCCCTATGACAGTCAACAGGCTGATAAGAAATTTACTGAGAGTCGAACCAATAAACTGATCGATGGTTTCTATGTCAGTAATCAAGTGAGCATTGATACCTCCAGAGCCACGAGTCTCATACTGCCGAATGCTGATACGGCCCAGTTTATCGATCATTTTGCTACGCATTTGATACGTAATGGTTTTAGATACCAAAGTAAACTGACGGCTCTGTACGATGGAAAGTGCTTGGCTAGCCGTACGCATAAGTACAACTAGCAGCAGGGTTAAAAAGATATAGCCAGTTGCTGTCTGCATTGAATCAGGTAACAGTTGGTTCATCACTTTAAGGCCCGTACCGGGTTGGTTGAGCAACACTTCGTCGACCATAAGTGGCATCAACAATGGAATGGGCACACTGATTAAGGTGGCGATGAAAGCAATGACATTGGCAAATATCAGCTTATTGCGGTGTTGTTTAACTTGTGTTATCAACCAAGAATGGCTAATAGTGTTGGAATTGTTAGTCATTGTAATGAGAATGCTTACTATTTGTGGTTTGCGAAATTGTACGCAGATTCATAGTGGAAGTCTCTAGTTTTCAAATGGATGTATAAATGAAAATAGAACATTATCAACGCTTAACCAAACAAGTCATCGCACTTATCGAATCTGAGACCGATTTGATCGCCAATTTGTCAAACATCAGTGCTTTACTCAACATGGAACTTGAAGAGTTAAACTGGGTTGGTTTTTATTTAATGAAAGATGACCAACTGGTGCTTGGTCCTTTTCAAGGCAAGCCTGCATGTGTGCGCATTCCGGTAGGACGTGGAGTCTGTGGAACCGCGGTCGCGACCAATACGGTTCAGCGTATTCATGATGTGCATGAGTTTGAAGGACATATCGCCTGTGATGCAGCGAGCAACTCAGAGATCGTGATTCCATTTTCGATTGATGGTGAAATGTTTGGTGTGTTGGATATTGATAGTCCGAAAGTGGGGCGATTCAATGAAATCGATGAGCAGGGGCTAACTTTTTTGATGCAGGAAGTAGAAAAGCTGCTTAATTCACACGCTATCAAGGCATAAATTATCTATTGAGTGTGGTTTTTCGCTTGCAGGTCACTATAATACCTCAAATATTTAATCTTAATGCTCGCGGATGAACCGCAATAACCAGGAACCCACATGGAAAACACTGAAAAGTTAAAAAACAGCAAAGAAGTTATCGCATATATTGCTGAATGTTTCCCTAAGTGCTTTACTTTAGAAGGTGAAGCTAAACCACTTAAAATTGGTATCTTTCAAGATCTTGCGGATCGTCTAAGCGATGATCCTAAAGTAAGCAAAACTCAACTTCGTGCAGCGTTAAGACAATACACTTCATCATGGCGTTACCTTCACGGTGTTAAGCCTGGTGCAGTACGTGTAGATTTAGATGGCAACCCAGCAGGCGAGCTTGACGAAGAGCACGTAGAACACGCAAAAACAGCACTAGCTGAAAGCAAAGCTAAAGTGCAAGCTCGTCGTAAAGAGCAAGCGACTAAAACTCGCGAAGAAAGTAAAGAGAAAGCTAAGCCTGCGGCGAAGAAGCCTCAAGGCCGTCGCCCGCAACAAAATAAAGTACAAAAAGCCGCTAAGCCTGTAGAAACGCGCGCTCTGAATGCTGACGAAGTGAAAGTTGGTAATCAAGTAAACGTCAATATGGGCAAAGGAAACATGGCTGCGACTATCGTTGAAATCAATAAGGAAGATGTGCGTGTTCAACTGACTAACGGCCTACAAATGGTTGTAAAAGCGGAGCACTTGCGCGCATAAAGGAGATACTCCTACGCATGAAATGCCGTTCAAAATTGTCGCTGATTGCTGCTAGCTTATTGCTAGCAGCTTCTACTGCTCATGCTTTAGAAGCAAATATCAGTTTAGAGGACCTACCCGTCCTGACTCCAGAAGCTCAGCATGAGACAGCCAGCAAACGTGTCACATCTCGCTTTACACGTTCTCATTACAAACACTTCTCGCTAAACGATCAATTTTCTCAAGCTATTTTCGAACGTTATATCGAAATGCTTGATTACAATCGTAATATCTTTACGCAAGCGGATATCGACTCTTTCAAAAAATGGACATCAGGAATCGATGACCAATTGAAAGCGGGAGATAACCAGATTGCATTTGATGTCTACAATCTGTCAATCAAGCGTCGTTATGAACGTTTTAAGTATGCTTTGTCTATCCTCGATCAGGAGATGAGTTTCGATAATGATGAAACCATTGAGCTTGATCGCAGTGAAGCCGCATGGCCAGCCGATACCGCAGAGCTTGATGAACTTTGGCGTAAGCGAGTCAAGTATGATGCGTTGAACTTAAAGTTAACGGGCAAAGATTGGGATGAGATTAAAGACACGTTAGGCAAGCGTTATAACAACGCGCTCAAGCGTTTAGGTCAAACTCATAACGAAGATGCGTTCCAGCTCTACATGAACGCATTTGCTCGTCAGATTGATCCTCATACTAGCTATCTTTCACCTCGCAGTGCAGACCAATTTCAAACTGATATGAATTTGTCGCTTGAAGGTATTGGTGCGGTACTGCAAATGGAAGACGATTACACTGTTATCCGTTCGTTGGTGGCTGGTGGCCCAGCGTCGAATAGTAAGCTTCTAGCGGAAGGTGATCGAATCATTGGTGTTGGTCAAGATGGTGAAGATATCGTTGATGTCATCGGTTGGCGTCTTGATGATGTTGTTCAGCTAATCAAAGGACCGAAAGGCACCAAGGTTAATCTGCAAATCTTGCCTGAAGGCAAGGAAGCGAAAGCGGATGTTGTTACCATCGTTCGAGACAAAATCCGTCTAGAAGACCGAGCGGTAAAATCTGAAGTGATTGAGAAGGATGGCAAAAAAATTGGTGTTCTAGAAGTACCAAGTTTTTATGTCGGACTTGCAAAAGACACCGATAAACTTATCGAAGAGCTCAAGGGCAAGGGTGTTGATGGCATCATTGTTGATCTTCGTAACAACGGTGGTGGTGCACTCACTGAAGCAACAGCACTTTCCGGTTTGTTTATCACTAGCGGCCCTGTTGTCCAAGTGAGAGACAGTTATGGTCGAGTCAACGTCAATAGTGATACCGACGGTAAGATCAGTTATGACGGTCCATTAACGGTATTGATTAATCGCTATAGTGCTTCCGCTTCAGAGATTTTTGCTGCGGCAATGCAAGACTATGGGCGTGCCATCATTTTGGGTGAAAACTCTTTCGGTAAGGGAACGGTTCAGCAACATCGTTCGCTAAACCATATCTACGATCTTTTCGACAAAGAGTTGGGTTACGTTCAGTATACCATCCAAAAGTTCTATCGTATTGATGGTGGTAGTACACAAAACAAGGGTGTCGCCCCAGATATTGCGTTCCCTACAGCGATAGATCCAAGCGAAACGGGTGAGTCGGTAGAAGACAATGCACTGCCTTGGGATCGTATTGACAAAGCTAAATACGAAATGTTACAGCGTAATGAGGCATTGATTGGTAAGCTTGCCGCTAACCACCAAACTCGTATTGCTAAGGACCTAGAGTTTCGTTTTGTGGCCGAAGATATTGAAAAATACAAGGCAGAGAAAGACGATAACTCTTTGTCGCTCAACGAGAAAACACGTAAAGCGGAAACCGATGCAGCAGACGCGCGCCGTTTAACTCGAATTAATGAGAGACAAAAAGCAGCAGGTCAAGAGCCGTATAAGACACTGGATGATATCCCTAAAGATTATGAATCGCCGGATGCCTACCTTAGCGAATCGGTAGCGATAATGGTTGATATGATTAAATCTTAATTGAAATCAATCAATTAAAAAGCGAGTCATTTGGGCTCGCTTTTTTTATACAATAAAATATTGTGATAAAGATCAATTTTTTTAGCTAAATATACCTGACGTGCCTAAGCTTAAAGAAAAGAGTGAGGAGCACGTGATGAGATTGTTAGCTCTAATATCATTAATTTTTAGCCTTTCGGTGCTCGCTGATGGAGTGAAAGACAACAGCGATTTAACTCAGTTCGACCAACCGTTTCTGCTAGGAGACTGGTACCTCGTTAATCCTAACCCTGAACAGTCGCAGGAAAACTTTTTAGCGATCAAGCTGTCGCTGGATTCAAACTATAGTTTTAAGATTGATATTCAGAAAAGGGACTATTCAGTCGACCACTGGGAAGGGTTGTACACAGCCAATGAAGATACTTTGGTTCTTGGATTGAATACTTCAGAGCCTCAAATGTACGAGTATTCAGCCAATCACAATTTACTCAGTTTAAATGGCGTTACTTTCACTAAAGCGTTGTCCAACGCATTGGCTGGTATGTGGTCGAGTGCACATTTGGGTGGCGATGATATTCTTGCCAGCGACGTACAAAAGTTGGATCTGATTTTACAGCCAGATTTTGTCTTTATGTTCCGGGTGAGTAATGATGATGGCGATGAGGCGATACACAAAGGCGTTTACTATACAGAGGGCGAGCACTTGGTGCTTCTCTATGAAAATGGTGAACATGAAACACGATACACGCTGAACCGAGATACGCTGACTTTGGAAATGGAAGAAGGTGCGCTGTATGCCGTATTAAATCGAATCCGTTGATAAAGCGTGGTAGAGAAATGTGCCCCTTGCTGACTAAATAGACAAACAGTTTGAGTTTTATGTCAACAATAGAGAAAAAACGAGGTATTTCGACATCGAACCTCGTTTTTTTATATCTAGAGTTGTAAGCTAATACGCAAATTGTAACGGGAAAATTCCCGAACTTTACTATTACTGCGCTAGACTTTTACAGCGCAATGTTCAGATGCATTCAGTCAGAAGGATTTCGACATGGCTCAGACTCCTCAAGCCAAGTACCGCAAAGATTATCAATCACCATCACACACCATCACTGATATTGATTTGACCTTTGATCTCTACGATAACGAGACGACAGTAACTGCGGTTTCTCAAGTTAAGCAACTTAAAGATGCAACAACACTTCGCCTAGACGGAGAAGAACTCAAGTTACAAAGTATCGCCGTCAATGGCGAAGCTTGGTCAGACTACAGCGAAATTGAAGGTGGATTAGAAATTCATCAGCTTCCATCTGAGTTCACTCTGACGATTGTGACCTTAATTGATCCTGAAGCTAATACCGCTCTAGAAGGTCTGTATAAATCGGGTGGGGCTTTCTGTACTCAGTGTGAGGCGGAAGGTTTCCGTCGAATCACTTACTACATGGATCGTCCAGATGTTCTAGCGAAATACACCACGAAAGTGATTGCAGATAAAGCGCACAACCCATTCTTACTCAGCAATGGTAACCGTATTGCGCAAGGTGAGTTAGAAGGCGGACGCCATTGGGTGCAGTGGCAAGATCCTCATCCAAAACCAGCTTACCTGTTCGCTTTGGTCGCTGGTGATTTCGATGTACTACGTGACAAATACGTAACTCAATCTGGTCGTAATGTTGAACTCGAAATTTTTGTTGATAAGGGCAACCTAGATCGTGCACCGCATGCGATGACGTCATTGATTAACTCGATGAAGTGGGACGAAGAGCGTTTCGGCCTTGAATATGACTTGGATATCTACATGATTGTAGCGGTCGATTTCTTTAACATGGGAGCGATGGAGAACAAGGGTTTAAATATCTTCAACTCTAAGTTCGTATTAGCGAATGAGAGAACAGCGACTGACACTGATTATTTAGGCATTGAAGCGGTCATTGGTCATGAATATTTCCATAACTGGACTGGGAACCGTGTGACTTGTCGCGACTGGTTCCAACTGAGCCTTAAAGAAGGTTTGACAGTATTCCGTGATCAAGAATTTTCTTCAGATCTTGGCTCTCGTGCTGTGAATCGTATCAACAATGTAAGAATCATTCGTGGTCCTCAGTTTGCTGAGGATGCCAGCCCGATGTCTCATCCGATCCGCCCAGATCAAGTGATTGAAATGAACAACTTCTACACTTTGACGGTTTACGAAAAAGGCAGTGAAGTGATTCGTATGATGCATACCTTGCTTGGTGAAGAGGGTTTCCAAAAGGGCATGAAGCTGTACTTTGAACGCCACGACGGTACGGCCGCGACTTGTGAAGATTTTGTCTCAGCGATGGAAGATGCAAGCGGTGTTGACCTTAAGCAATTCCGTTTATGGTATAGCCAGTCTGGAACACCAACATTACGCGTAGCGAGCGAGTACGATGCACAAGCAAAAACCTACACATTGACGGTTGAGCAATCGACGGAGCCAACTCAGGATCAAGCAGAAAAGCAGGCCCTGCATATTCCTTTTGATGTCGAGCTCTATGCGGTAAATGGAGAGGTGATTGAGTTACGCCGTAACGGTTCTGTTGTTGGTAATGTTCTTGATGTGACTGAAGCGAAGCAGACATTTGTGTTTGAAGACGTTGCTGAAAACCCCGTTCCTTCATTGCTACGCGAATTCTCTGCGCCAGTAAAACTGGAATATGATTACAGTGATGAAGAGCTGATTTTCTTGATGGTTCATGCGCGCAACGAGTTTGCTCGTTGGGATGCAGGACAAATGCTTCTTGCCAAGTACATTCGTACGAATGTCGAAAATGTTCAAGCTGGTGGCGAGGTTAAACTTGCTGAGGCGGTCATTGACGCTTTCCGCGGTGTACTTCTGTCTAGTGACCTTGAACCTGCATTCATTGCAGAGATGCTATCGCTACCAAGTTTCAATGAAGTGTTAGGTTGGTACAAGCAGGTGGATGTCGATGCGATTGCTAAGGTGCTGAAAACATTGAAAGTAATTCTCGCCACTGAATTGAATGATGAGCTGAGTGCGATTTATCATAGCTCTAAGCAAGCCGAGTACTCTATCGAACATGCGGCAATCGGCCAACGCTCTCTTCGAAACACTGCTTTAGGCTTTTTGGCTTACACCGAGCAGGGTAACGAACTTGCCAAGACGCAATACGCTGAGGCTAATAACATGACTGACACCATTGCAGCAATGAGTGCCGCGAATAGTGCACAGTTAGAATGTCGTGAAGCATTAATGCAAGACTACAGCGATAAGTGGAAACATGATGGTCTCGTGATGGATAAGTGGTTTACTTTACAAGGTACCAATCCAGCGCAAGATGCACTTGAGGTGATCAAGAAGACGATGGAACACGAAGCGTTTAGTCTTAAAAACCCTAACCGTATTCGTAGCCTAATTGGTTCTTTCCTCAGCATGAACCCAGTACGCTTCCATGCAAAATCTGGTGAAGGTTATCAGTTTGCGGGGGAGATCTTACGCGAGCTAAATAGTAGTAACCCGCAGGTAGCTTCGCGTCTGATCGATCCGCTGTTGAAGTTCCGCAAGTACGATACTGCTCGCCAAGAGCTTATCAAAATGGAACTAGAGGCATTAAAATCAATGGATAATCTGGCTAAAGACCTGTTTGAAAAAGTGACCAAAGCGTTGGAATCTTAATCAATATGACGAAAACAGTAGCACTTTTTAGTGCTACTGTTTATTTATACAGTTGTCTATCACTGTCAGATAAAACGTGACTTTTTTGACCGATTTCATGAAGCATTACTATTTTACTCTCAACATCAGTTATCAAACTTTTCTCGCACACTACAGTGGGGCAGCAAGCAATGTTTTAGTGGTGACTGACAATGGCTTACGCCTACAATTGCCTGCATCGCGTTTCAGGCCTTTTCTTAGTCAAATTGGCCTAAAAGGGCGTTTTAGATTAACAACTGACCAAAATAATAAGTTTTTAGAGTTAGAACTTCTGTGAGCAACTGATTTTATAGAAGTTTAAATAGAACATCAGTCACATTATCAAACATTTCACCTCCTACCACTCCCAAAAGAATTAACTATTTATCAATAAAGCTTTTACAATAAAGCGGCATTACCCGTGTTAAGCACTATGCTTACAACATCCCCAAAATACATACAATTCTAATTGTGGAGTGTGATTATGACCGCGCGTGAAACATTGATGCCGGTTCTGCTTGAAAAAGTTTACAAACTTATTCAAGACAAACTCGAGCTTGCTCATCAACCCCTAGTCACCCAACTTGCTCAACATTTATTTAGCAACATTTCTCAGGACGATTTGGTCGAACGTAACGAATCTGACTTGTATGGCGCAGTAGTTTCACTTTGGCACCATATCAATGAGAAAAAAGCTGACGAGATTTCTGTTCGAGTTTTTAATCCAACCGTAAGTCGCCAAGGCTGGCAATCAACGCATACAATCGTTGAGATTGTGGTACCTGATAGTCCATTTTTGGTCGACTCAGTAAAAATGGCACTAAGCCGCTTGGATCTTTCATCACACTTAATGCTTCATGGTCCGACTCAAATCGCTCGTTCTAAGACAGGGGCGATTACCGGTATTAACCAAGGTGAGGGCGGACTTCAATCTCTCTTCCATATTGAAGTTGACCGTCTGAGTGACAAAGAAGCGATGGCGGCACTTAAAGAAGAGCTGTTGAGCATTCTTAACGACACCGGATTGGTTGTTCAAGACTGGTTACTGATGGTCGAAAAATTAGAAGAAGTGACCACAAAAGTTGAGGCGCAGCAGGGTAAGATTGAGATTCAGCGTGATCGTTATGATGAATCTATCCAGTTCCTACGCTGGTTAGGCAATCATAACTTTACCTTCATGGGTTACAAAGAATACGATCTTGTTACTGTCGATGGTGATACAGAGCTTAGACCTACTGCGGATAAAGGACTTGGTTTGTTTGCAAGCCGTGACCGTGTTCGTACTGTCAAACTTTCGGACTTCCCTGATTCTGCACGACTAGAAGCGAAGAAACCTTTCCTATTGATCGTCACTAAAGGTAACCAACCTTCACGCATCCATCGCCCTGCCTATACTGACTACATTGGCATCAAGAAGTTTGATGAAAACGGCAAGGTGATTGGTGAGCATCGCTTCACAGGTTTATACACATCAGCGGTGTACAACCAAAGTGTTGCGAGTATCCCTCTGATCCGTGAAAAGGTAGGCCGTATTCTTGAAGCGAGTGGCTATCGCGAAGGATCATACTCTTACAAAGCACTTCACAATATTCTAGAAAATTACCCAAGAGATGAGTTACTTCAAGCAAAAGAAGAAGAGTTGCTAGAAGTCGGTATGGGTGTTGTTCAGATGCAAGATCGCGATCTGCTGCGTCTGTTCGTTCGCAAAGACCCGTTTGGTCGTTTCTTCAGTTGTATGGTGTATGTGACAAAAGATCGTTACAACACAGAACTTCGCCGTCAAACACAGCGCATATTGAAGCAGTATTTTGGCTGTGAACAAGAAGTCGAATTTACTACCTACTTCTCAGAGAGCCCTCTCGCTCGTACACATTACATTGTTCGTGTTGATAACAACAACATGGGCGTAGACGTCAAAACGATTGAGCAAAATTTAATGGAAGCATCTTCAACTTGGGATGATCGTTTATCAGAAGCGATCGTAGCGAACTTTGGTGAGAGTAAAGGCCTGCCTTTAGCGAAAGAATACCTTCGTGCTTTCCCTCGTTCGTACAAAGAAGATGTTATGCCTGGCTCGGCAGTTGCGGATATTGAACGTCTAGAAAAACTCAGTGATGATAACAAACTTGGAATGCTTTTTTATCGTCCACAAGAGTTGGCGGCGGATTCGAAGTCTGTCCGTCTAAAGCTATACCACCGTGATGAGCCAATCCACCTTTCTGATGTGATGCCAATGTTAGAAAACCTTGGTTTACGAGTGATTGGTGAGTCGCCTTATGAAGTTCGCAAAACGAACGGTCAAGTATTCTGGATCCTCGACTTCTCAATGCTTCATAAGAGCGAAAAGAGTGTCGATCTTCGTGAAGCTCGAGATCGCTTCCAACAAGCTTTTGCTGCTATCTGGGCAGGCGAACTAGAGAGTGATGGCTTTAACCGCTTAGTTCTTGGCGCTTCATTGACAGGTCGCGAAATTTCGATCTTGCGTGCTTATGCTCGCTACATGCGTCAAGTGGGCTTCCCATTTAGCCAACAATACATCGAGGATACTCTTAGCCATTATCCTGATTTGGCGAAAGGTCTAGTTGATCTATTTACTAAACGTTTTGAACCAAAATTCAAAGGTAGCCAGAAAGGGCAAAGTGAACTGATTGCTCATATTACAGAGCAACTTGATCATGTCGAGAGCTTGGACGACGATCGGATCATCCGTCGTTACATGGAAATGATCACGGCAACACTACGCACTAACTACTATCAAGTCGACGATAATAAGCAGTTTAAGCCTTGGCTATCGTTGAAGATGAAACCAACCGAGATTCCAGAGATTCCTCAACCGGTACCTGCGTTTGAAATCTTTGTTTATGCACCTGATATCGAGGGTGTTCACTTGCGTGGCGGTAAAGTGGCACGTGGTGGGTTACGTTGGTCTGATCGTCAAGAAGATTTCCGTACTGAAATCTTGGGATTGGTTAAAGCACAGCAAGTTAAGAACACGGTCATTGTTCCTGTCGGCGCTAAAGGTGGTTTCGTTTGTAAACGTCAGCACACGCTTAACGGACGTGATGAGATTTTTGCTGAAGGTCAACGTTGTTACAAACGTTTCATTCGTGCATTACTAGACGTTTCCGACAACATCATTGAAGGTGAAGTTGTTCATCCTAAGAATGTTGTTCGTCATGATGAGGACGATCCATACTTGGTTGTTGCCGCTGATAAAGGTACAGCGACTTTCTCAGATTTGGCTAACTCTGTGTCAGAAGAGTACAACTTCTGGCTTGGTGATGCATTTGCTTCCGGTGGTTCAAATGGCTACGACCACAAAGCCATGGGTATTACTGCTAAAGGCGGTTGGGAATCGGTCAAACGTCATTTCCGTGAAATGGGCATAAACTGTCAGACCACTGACTTTACCGCTATTGGTGTTGGTGATATGGCAGGGGATGTGTTTGGTAACGGTATGTTGCTATCTAAACATATCCGTCTCCAAGCGGCATTTAACCACATGCACATCTTTATTGATCCTAATCCAGACTCAGCAACAAGCTGGGAAGAGCGTAATCGTCTGTTTAATCTACCTCGCTCTAGCTGGGAAGATTACAACGCGGATCTTATTTCTAAGGGTGGTGGTATTTTCTTGCGTAGCGCAAAATCAATTGCACTGACGCCTGAAATCCAGAAAATGCTGCGTACTAAGAAAACGTCAGTCGCACCAAGTGAATTGATCAAAATGATTCTATCTATGGAAGTGGATCTTCTATGGAATGGTGGTATCGGTACTTACGTTAAAGCATCGACCGAAACGCATACGGATGTTGGCGACCGTGCTAACGATGTATTGCGTATCGATGGTCGCGATCTGAAAGCTAAGATTGTGGGTGAAGGTGGTAACTTGGGTATGACTCAGTTGGGACGTATTGAATACGCTCTAACTGGTGGTCGTGTCAATACGGACTTCGTCGACAATGTTGGCGGTGTAGACTGTTCGGATAACGAAGTTAACATCAAGATCTTCCTAAATGGTTTGGTTGCCAATGGTGATCTTACTGTTAAACAGCGCAACGAGATCCTTGAGTCGATGGAAGATGAAGTGGGTCAGATTGTTCTGGAAGATGCTTACTGTCAGTCAGAATCGATTTCGGTGACTGAACAGCAAGGCACTTCTTTAGTCAAAGAGCAAATTCGCTTTATTCATACAATGGAAAAAGCAGGGTACCTTGACCGTGCACTTGAGTACATCCCTGATGATGAGACGCTAATCGAACGTGAAAAACAAGGCATGGCTCTAACTCGTCCAGAACTAGCTGTGTTAGTTGCGTACGGTAAAATGGTGCTTAAAGAAGAACTGGTACACGAAGACATCGCCAATGATGAATTCCATGCGCAGCAGTTAACTCATTACTTCCCAACCGAGTTACGCCGTAACTATTCAGCGCAAATGGTTAACCACCCGCTACGCTCTGAAATTATTGCTACTGCGTTAGCAAATCAGATGGTGAATGAGATGGGGTGCAACTTTGTCACTCGTCTTCAAGAAGAAACCGGAGCACATGTCGTTGATATTGCTAACGCTTATGTTGCATCACGTGAAATCTTCGGTCTTGGCCAAGTTCTCGAACATATCCGTAAGCTAGACAACGACGCATTAACGGTTGCTCAGTATGACATGATGTTCTACGTACGCCGTACTCTACGTCGTCTATCGCGCTGGATCCTACGTAACCGCAGTGGACGTCAGAGCGTTAAATCTTTGATAGAGCTTTACCAAGCTGATGTAGAAACCATCAAGCAACACTTGGATGATATGCTTGTTCCTTCCGAAGTGAAAGAGCACAACCAAATGGCTCAAGACTGGATCGAGCAGGGTATTGAAGCAGAACTTGCGAATTATGTTGCTCGTCTCTCTAGTTTGTACTCAGTACTGGATATTTCCACAGTGGCGCGTGAAAAAGGCAAAACTGTCGAACAAAGTGCAAAACTTTACTACAACCTAGGCGATCGTTTGTCACTGCACTGGTTCTTGAAACAGATTAATGGCCAAGCAGTAGACAACCACTGGCAAGCACTGGCACGTGCCGCTTTCCGTGAAGATCTAGATTGGCAACAACGTCAGCTAACAGGTCAAGTTCTCAGCTGTGCTTGTGCACCGGAAGATTTCGATGTGATGAAAGCGCTTGATGAGTGGATCGTGACAAATGAAGTATCGCTACATCGTTGGGAAAATATCCTCAATGAATTTAAAGTAGGTTCAGTGCATGAATTTGCAAAATTCTCGGTAGCGCTACGTGAACTGATGTTGCTCAACTTGAATTGTTCAGCAAATGAGTAAACGATTGCTATAATTCGTTGAATTAATCGGTAAAACATTTAATAATACAGCCCCGTTTACACGGGGCTTTTTTCTTTCGGAGGCACAATGCTTTACCGTCTAGCCAGAACTGGCTTTTTCCAACTTGATGCCGAAAAGGCACATGATCTTGCAATTCAAAACTTCAAACGTTTTACTGGCACACCATTCGATCTTCTTTATCGCCAGCAGTTACCACACCGTCCCGTCGAATGCATGGGTTTAACATTTCGTAATCCAGTCGGCTTGGCAGCAGGTTTAGATAAAAACGGCGAATGCATTGAAGCATTTGATGCGATGGGATTTGGCTTTGTTGAAGTAGGGACCGTCACACCGCGACCTCAGTCTGGAAATGACAAGCCACGTTTGTTCCGTCTGGTTGAAGCGGAAGGCATTATCAACCGTATGGGGTTCAACAACCTAGGCGTTGACAACTTAGTTGAGAACGTGAAGAAAGCTAAGTTCGACTGTGTGCTTGGCATCAATATCGGCAAAAACAAAGATACTCCGATTGAAAAAGGTGCTGAAGACTACCTAATTTGTATGGAAAAAGTCTATGAGTATGCCGGTTATATCGCGGTAAACATTTCATCACCAAACACGCCGGGATTACGCTCGTTGCAATATGGTGAAGCTCTGGATGAATTATTATCAGAGCTAAAAGTTAAACAGGCAGAGTTAGCCGAAAAACACGGCAAATATGTCCCGCTGGCACTGAAGATCGCACCGGATCTTAGCGATGACGAGATCAAACAGATCTGTCAATCACTGCTCAATAACAAGATTGACGCAGTCATTGCTACCAACACTACATTAGATCGCTCTATTGTAGAGGGTATGAAGCATGCTAATGAAGCAGGGGGGCTAAGTGGTCGTCCTGTGCAACTGCGCAGTACTGAAGTGGTTCGCCGCTTACATGAAGAATTACAAGATCAGATCCCAGTAATTGGTGTTGGTGGTATTGATTCGTATGTTGCAGCGAAAGAAAAAATGATGGCTGGCGCTCAGCTGGTTCAGGTTTACTCTGGTTTCATTTATCACGGCCCAAGCCTAGTACGCGATATTGTAAAAAATCTCTAAAGTTTAAAGGCTTAGTGACATTGTCACTAAATCAATACGCCGAACAAACAGCATTAATTGAGAGGGAATGAGTTTTCATTTCCTCTTTTTTTTCATCTCTGAACTAATAAAATCCAGATATTACTTGGAAAGGTAATTAAGCGTTTTACCTAATTTCACACAACAATACAGAGATGGAACGATGCTTAAACCCAATGACAAATGGACTTGGTACTATGATGACGCAGAACAGCATCTGATGTTGGATCTGGGTGATGATATGGTATTCAAGACCAACCTTCCACGTAAGCTGATTGTCGATTGCGCAATTGGCGTCAATGAATTCTCAGTTGATGATGCATCTGCATTTCAAACTTACAAAGAGCAAATCACGCTATTAGGTTTAAGTGAACCTAGACAAGCAGAGTTGGCTTTGTACTGTGTCGCAGCAAAGCGCTTCCATAAACCTGTACAACCTAAGAGCTGGTTTTTCGATAATCTGTCCGACGGACAGATGGCCCCAGAAGAGGGTGACTTAATTCGTCTAAGCAACGCCTACAGCGACGGATATTTTATCGTTCTTGAAGTAGGAGAGTGCGCCAGTTTATGTGCGTACGTATGTTTGGAAGAGTTCGCTTTAAATGGCGCTAAAAGCCTTCAATTTGGACAAGCGATTAAAGTTATGCATGACCGTCTCGTGGTCTGCAACCATCATTTCCATGCTCAGCCAATCGCTTTGGTTAGCTGACATAAATTAGTTATCGTTCCTTTGTTTCATTTCCCGCCAGCTCAACGCTGGCATTTTTTTGCCTAAAATTTGGCTGGGTTGATACGACCTGGCAGTCAATTAAATGTGATTCTTGTACAAATTTTAACCGAACGAAGCGATTGATTTTTACTCACTAGAACACCTCTAGCGCATACAAGTGCACGTAAATTCCTCATTTAGCTGAAAACTGTAACTTAATTTCATTAAAAATCATCATTGGTATAGACCAATTTCAATGAGAATAAGTATTCACTTCGGTCGGAGGGCTTGATTTTTCGTTGGATGAGTTTTCGAAAAGTTTGCCTAGTGAAATTTGGCTACAAACGATGAAGAGGCGAGTAAATGAACGTTTAAAGAGATAATTGATGGGAAATTCTGGAATGAACTAACGATAAAGTGATGATGTCAGGTATAATGCGGGGTCATTTTCTACAGAATAAAAACATCACTATGCATCAATATCTTGCGGTTACGTCCAATGGTTTAGAAAACCTATTGGTTGATGAGCTAACTAAGCTAGGGATCAACGACGCTAAGCCAGTACAAGCTGGTGTTCGCTTCAAGGCGAGCAACGAGCAGATTTACCGTTGCTGCCTATGGAGTCGTTTGGCATCCCGTTTTGTGCGTGTACTCTCAGAGTTCACCTGTAACGATGATATGGATCTCTATCTTGCCTCTTCTTCAGTGAACTGGGTTAATCAATTCCACAGTTCTAAGACGTTCGTCGTTGATTTCAATGGTACTAACCGCGAAATCCGCAATAGCCAGTACGGTGCAATGAAGGTCAAAGATGCCATAGTGGATTGTTATGAGAAGAAGAATTTACCTCGTCCTTCGATCAGTAAAGATCAACCTGATCTTCGTGTCCATGTGCGCCTGCATAAGGACAAAGCCATCCTTGGCCTAGATATGGTAGGTGGTGGTTTGCACCAACGTGGCTATCGTACAGAATCGGGTCGCGCGCCTCTACGCGAAACGTTAGCCGCTGCAATCATCCTCAGAAGTGGTTGGAGTGCGGATAAACCATTACTAGACCCAATGTGTGGTTCAGGCACATTACTTATCGAGGCAGCGATGATGGCTGCTAACATGGCTCCAGGTGTGAACCGCGCTAAGTGGGGCTTTGAGTCTTTAGAAGATTTTGAACCAGAGCTTTGGGCAGAGATTAAATCTGAAGCTTCAGTGCAGGCTCGTCGTGGTGTCAAAAAAATTGACACTAAGTTTTTCGGCTTTGATAACGATGCTCGTGTACTAAAAACAGCTCAAGATAACGCACGTCGAGCTGGCGTTGATTCATTGATTGAGTTCAAACAGGGTGACGCCGCCGAGATTATGAGACCAGAAGGATTCGAAGCAGGGGTTATTGTTTGTAACCCACCATACGGTGAACGTTTAGGCACTCATCCTGGTTTAATCGCTCTATACACCGCATTTGGCGCACAGCTAAAATCGCAATTTGGTGGATGTCAGGCATCAATTTTCTCTAGTTCAGATGAATTGCTGAGCTGTTTGCGTATGAGAGCAGACAAGCAGTTCAAACTGAATAATGGTGCGTTACCGTGTCACCAGAAGAACTATTCTATTAGTGAGCGAGCTGCTCAAGACTCAAGTGACAATGTCACAGAATCATTGGTTGCACCGGATTTTTCAAACAGACTGAAAAAGAACATCGCTAAGATTGGTAAGTGGGCGCGTAAAGAGAAACTAGATTGCTACCGTGTTTACGACGCGGATTTGCCTGACTATAACGTTGCAATTGACGTTTACCTAGACCAGTTGGTTATTCAAGAGTACGCCGCACCTAAGGATATTCCCGAAGAGAAGGCCAAGCGCCGCTTGACGGACATTATCCGTGCCACGATTCAAGTGACGGGTACACCGGCGAATAAGGTGGTACTTAAAGTACGAGAAAAACAGAAAGGTCGTGCTCAATACCAGAAGCTGTCTCAACAGTCAGAGACACTTGTGGTCAATGAGTATGGTGTAAAGCTTTCCGTTAATCTCCACGATTACTTGGATACGGGTTTATTCCTCGATCATAAGATTACCCGACGTAAACTGGGTGAAATGGCTCAGGGTAAGGATTTCCTTAATCTTTTTGCTTACACAGGCTCTGGCACCGTTCATGCGGCGTGTGGTGGCGCAAAATCCACAACGACGGTTGATATGTCGAATACCTATCTTGAGTGGGCGAAAGAGAACATGAAGCTCAACGGGCAGGTTGGTCGTCAACACCGATTTGAGCAAGCAGACTGCTTACAGTGGTTAGAGAAATCGACTGCTCAGTTTGATCTTATCTTTATCGATCCACCGACGTTTTCTAACTCTAAACGTATGGAACAGAGTTTTGATGTCCAGCGCGATCACATTCAGCTAATGAAAAACTTAAAACGTCTGCTTCGCTCTGGCGGTACGATAGTGTTCTCGAATAACAAACGTCACTTTAAAATGGATTTAGAGTCGCTTGCAGACCTAGGACTCCAAGCGAATAACATTTCTCACCAAACGTTACCTATGGATTTTTCGCGCAACAAGCATATCCACAACTGTTGGGTGATAACACACAAGGAATAACGTTGACGTGATTACGTTATACAGTACAGAAGGGTGCCATCTTTGTGAGATGGCATTTTCCCTAACTCAACAACTCCACATTTCAGATCAAGTCGAGATTATCGATATAGCTTTCGATGATGAGCTGTTTTCTCGTTACGGCGTCACTATTCCGGTGCTCAGTTGCCAAGGTAATGAGTTGAATTGGCCGTTTGATTTGGAACAATTAAAAGTTTGGTTACGCAATAATGGCATTACTTACAATTAATAACGGATTGCTGGCATACGGTGATCATCCTTTACTAGACCATGCTGACTTCGCTCTACAAACCAATGAAAGAGTCTGTTTGGTTGGCCGAAATGGTGCGGGCAAATCTACCTTAATGAAAGTTCTGGCGGGTGAGGTGCTATTAGATGATGGCAAGCTGACAGTTACTCAAGATGTTGTCGTCTCTCGCTTAGAACAAGATCCGCCGCGCAATGAAGAAGGGACAGTCTTCGATTACGTTGCTGGTGGGTTAGCAGAAATCGGTCAACAACTAAAGATCTACCAAGATCAGTTAGATCTGATTGCTCATGATGCCTCTGAAAAAAACATCAACAAATTGGCTAGAATTCAAGAGCAGCTTGAACACTCGGGCGCATGGCGTTTCGAAGATCGCATTAAAAATGTTATGGACGCGCTAAATCTTGATGGTCACACCAAGCTGACGGATTTGTCTGGTGGCTGGCAGCGTAAAGCAGCGCTAGCGCGTGCCTTGGTGCGTGATCCTGATGTTTTGTTGCTTGATGAGCCTACTAACCACCTCGACGTGACGACAATCGAATGGTTGGAGAACTTTTTAAAGGATTTCCGAGGTTCGATTATCTTTATTTCTCACGACCGTGCATTCATCAAGTCTATGGCTACACGCATCGTCGATCTTGATCGCGGTAAGTTAGCGTCTTTTCCTGGTGATTATGATAATTACCTCGTTGAAAAAGAAGAGATGCTGCGCGTCGAAGAGATGCAAAACGCCGAGTTTGATAAAAAGCTTGCTCAAGAAGAGGTCTGGATTCGTCAAGGCATCAAAGCGCGTCGTACCCGTAACGAGGGTCGCGTCCGCGCACTTAAGAAGCTTCGAGAGGAACGCTACAATCGCCGCGATGTGCAGGGTAAGGCGAACATTCAGATTGATGATGCATCACGCTCAGGCAAAATCGTATTTGAAGCGCAAAATCTTGGTTACAGCATTGAAGGTAAGGCCATTGTTAAAGATTTCTCTTTCAACATCATGCGTGGTGACCGTATCGCTCTAATCGGTCCTAATGGTTGTGGTAAAAGTACCTTGCTTAAATTGCTGTTGGATGAGCTCAAGCCTTCACAAGGCAAGCTTCACTGTGGTACCAAGCTAGAAGTCGCGTATTTTGACCAATATCGTGAAGTGCTTGATCCAGAGAAATCTGTTATCGATAACCTTGCTGATGGTAAGCAAGAGGTGATGGTTGGTGGTCGACAGCGTCATGCGCTGAGTTACTTGCAAGATTTTCTATTTGCTCCTCATCGCGCGCGAACACCGGTCAAAGCCTTGTCTGGTGGTGAGAAAAACCGTCTTCTTTTGGCACGTATTTTTCTTAAATCCAATAACTTGTTGGTACTTGATGAACCAACTAACGATTTAGATATCGAAACATTGGAACTTTTAGAGGATTTACTTGCCAATTATCAGGGTACATTGTTGCTTGTCAGTCACGATCGTCAGTTTGTCGATAACACCGTGACCAACAGTTGGATATTCGAAGGCGATGGTGTTATTGAGGAATTTGTCGGTGGCTACCACGACGCACAGCAACAACGTCTTCAGGTTAAAAAAGCGCGTAACAGCGAAAAAGTTGAGTCGAGCGTTAAACAGGTTGAGGAAACTCCCAAAACCGCTGTAACAAAGAGCAAACCTAAGAAGTTATCTTATAAACTACAGCGCGAGTTAGAAGCATTGCCAGCCAAACTCGAACAATTAGAAGTGGATATTGAAAACTTGCAACAGCAGGTTAACAGTGCTGATTTCTTTTCCAAACCCGTAGAGCAGACGCAACCCGTATTAGATAAGCTAGCTGCGACAGAGCAGGAGCTTGAGATTGCTTTCGAACGCTGGGAAGAGCTCGAAGCGATGCAACAGGAAAGTTAAGATTAATGAGTAGTAATATTTTTAAAGTTTCACTAGTGGCAGCAACGGTCGCTGCTTCTTTCGGTGCTCATGCAGCGCTTTATAATGTTTATTTGCAAGACCCAGAGGGAACCAGCTCTAGCCTACAAACTTACGGTGTAGCTGTTGCTCCAAATGCAACTAATTGCTGGAGCAGTGCGTGTTCAGATTCTACTTCTGAAATGGCGACAGAAGTTAAGCGCTACCGTGAAGGGTTCCAGTATCGTGATGAGTCACCGTTCTTTTTACCATACGGTTGGACATACCTTGATGATAATTACGATGGTTTTAGAAATTACTGTCGTAATTTCTTAGGTTACTCAGATTCTTTGTGCGATGACTGGGCTGATAAACAGTACACGCAAGGCTATGCTAAAGAACAAGGTGGCAAGAACTATGCAGGGTCTATTGCTTACTTAAATAGTTCCGCTTTGTACGCAGAGAATACCGTCGTCAATAGTATTGATAATGGCTTTGCAACAGGGAACAGAGCTATTGTAGGTTCTTCTCGTAACGTTGCGTTTACTAGTATCAATGGCACATCAGTTGCTGATTTATCTCTAACTCACAATAGTACGACTTACGCAGAATCACATGCTTGGAAAACGTTGCAGGATGGTAGCACGTACTACACAGTAGGAAGCGTTACTAAAACATCAAACCACGCTACCAGTGATAACAATTCGTATGCCGCGGTTTGGGTCGATGGAGCATTACAAGCTCCGATTGATTGGATCAGTAGTACTACCACAAATAATGGCGATCGTAGAGCTCACGCTAGTGCTCGAGACATTATAAAAGATGGGAATGTTCTATATGCTGTTGGTTATAACTCCGACAGCGAGGTGTATTTTAGAGCAACCGTGTTTAAATCGGATAACAATGGTGGAACGAGCTGGACTTCAAAAGCTGTTGATGGTTTCCCTTATGCAACGTCTGAATACGCTAACCAAACGCTACAAGCGGTTAATAACAACGGTATCGCAATTGGTACAGCAAAACTGAACCAAGCCCTTAATGGTGCATATGCGAATACATTGTTTTATGTCGACAACTTAACATCACCAGTCTACAAAGCATTTAGTGGTAGCATCTTTTTTAACGGCGCAAATGGTAAAGCAGGCGGTATTAACAACGCCAACGATGTAGTTGGTACTATCGACTTTGAAAGTCACAAAGAGACCAATGGTAAACCGCGTGCTAAACGTGCGTTTATCACTAACTTAGGTACTGTCACTGGTTCCGCGCCTATCGGTGGTATTGCACGTTACTTGGATGATCTAACCTATGGTGCTGGTGCTTCCACTGATAACAATCAATATCGCATAATTGAAGCCGCTGACATCAACGATGCGGGTATCATTGCAGCGACAGCGTACTACTGTGCTGGTGGCTTTGACAGTGAAGCTATTGACGCCACATGTAATGCAGGCGCATCACTTGTTGGGGTGAAACTTGTTCCTATCAATGGTCAGACAGCGACAGATATAAGCACTCGTCCTGTTACTCAGGAGACGGTTGAGCGTCAAGGTGGCACAATTGGCTTTATCGCTCTGACTCTATTAGGGTTTCTAGGGTTCCGTAGAAAATAGGTTAAATTTTCAACTAGGGCACAGGTTCACAGTTTTGGATCTGTGCCTTTTTTATACCTTGAATTAAGCGTCATTTTGATCGAATCTTAATGGTGAAGTCATAAAAACTTCACTTCTATCGACTAGTGCTGTGCTAACGATAGTCAGTCTGCGATAGATAAAGTAGTACGTTAAGACACATTTTATGTATGAGGACGACACTATGAAGAGACAAAAGCGTGACCGCTTAGAAAGAGCTCAATCTCAAGGATATAAAGCGGGTCTAAATGGCCGCTCGATGGAGGCATGTCCATACCAGCAGATGGATGCTCGATCTTATTGGCTTGGTGGTTGGCGCGATGCCAGAGAAGATAAACACTCTGGTCTCTACAAATAACACTCACTCTCCACATACGAAATAGGATTTAGCCCCGAAAGGGGCTTTTAATGATGCTGTTAATGCACTATAACTAAATATGCTTGGTTCAAAAAAACGACTCCGAAGAGTCGTTTGTTGAAACATTTGCGCTTAAAAAGCAGAAGTGTCTTGGAAAAGGCCTACTTTAAGGTCTTTTGCAACGTAAATCTCTTTGCCATCAACTAATACACGGCCATCAGCAAGACCCATTACTAGCTTACGGTTTACTACACGTTTCATGTTAATTTCGTAAGTAACTTTTTTGGCAGTCGGTAGGATTTGGCCAGTAAACTTAACTTCGCCGACACCTAAAGCACGACCTTTACCTTTACCGCCAACCCAGCCAAGGAAGAAACCAACTAGCTGCCACATAGCGTCTAGACCAAGACAACCAGGCATTACTGGGTCGCCAGGGAAGTGGCAATCAAAGAACCATAGATCCGGAGCAATATCTAGTTCTGCTAGAATTAGACCCTTACCGAAATCACCTTCAGTTTCTGACATTTTAGTGATGCGATCCATCATTAGCATATTAGGTGCTGGAAGCTGAGGATAGCCTTCACCAAATAGTTCACCTTGGCTAGATGCTAGAAGATCTTCACGGTTATAAGAATCACGTTTGTTTTGCATTATCAATTACTCCAAATTTTGATAGCAGCATGTTAGTGAACACGTGTACGCTAAACAACTCCGATCAGTAAAAATATGAATTAAAACTCGGTTAAAACAACCAGTTTTTGATGCGTTCCACAATTCCTTGTGGGTGTTCATGTCTTTCAAAGTTTTCAATACGTTGCGCGATTCTACTGATCACACTCTCTTCGTCATCACCACGGAATGGTTTACCCATAATGATTGGAATTGCCTCATCGACGTTAGATACCGACCAGATATGAAATTCGTTATTTTTGATGCTTTCTACCACATCTTTATTAAGCGATAAATGTTTTAAATTCGACTTAGGCAGAATTACACCTTGATCACCTGTAAAGCCGTTATGCTTACACACGTGATAGAAGCCTTCGATTTTCTCGTTGAGACCGCCAACAGCTTGCACGCGACCAAATTGGTCTACCGCGCCAGTCACCGCGATCTGCTGATCAATCGGATATTCCGAAAGTGCGCTGACAAAAGAGCAGAGCTCTGCCAACGACGCACTGTCTCCATCTACTTCACTGTATGACTGTTCGAAAACAACCGAAGCAGAATAGGGCAAAGGTTCATCTAAATTGAGTGCACTGCTGACGAAAGCTTGCATGATCATCATGCCTTTGGCGTGTAGATTACCACCAAGTTCCGCTTTGCGTTCCACATCTGAGATATCACCATCACCAAAATGGATCACACAAGAGATACGTGCTGGTTCGCCGTAAGACATGGGATGCCCAGGAACATCAATAACAGTGAGTCCATTGACCTGACCAATACATTCACCCTCAGTCTCGATGATAACTTGACCGTCCGTAATGTCAGCCAAAGCGCGCTCTGGGAGATAAGATTCACGCTGATATTTATTTGCAATCGCTTGGTCGAGGTCTTGCTCTGAAATGACTTTACCATTTGAGGTGAGCACAGCTTCATTGAGTAATGAAAGATACCAAAGTGTCTCTATCGGCATGTAGTGCTGATCTTCTGTGTACCTTGCACCTGCAATCATTAAACGGTGAATAGCACCAAAGGAGAGTGTAGGGAGCTGGTATTCATCAACTAGCCAAGCAATATACCCTAAGTAAGTATCGATGCTCTGTTTATTAAGAGGAAGTTCTTGCTCAATCTCTGTAAACATCGCAAGGCCGCAATAAAGCTCTGGTTCAATGTATTCGAAATCTGCAATTTGGTGACGGTCACCAACAAGAACAAGCTTGATTTCGTATTGACGACAAGGTTTCTCTACAGCAATTTTGCGAGGATTTGCATTGACAGGGCTAATCTGTTCACCAAGAACAGCAGACTTAATCATCTGCCAACTAGCGGGATTGGCGAGTAATAATGTGACCGGTGTGATCAGATATCCGCCGTCTGCTTTATCTAAAAGCCCTTCAACTTTAGTGACAATGTCACCTTTGTCGTTGCAGGTATATGAACCGACTAAAGTGGCAATGTCTAAAGATTCCGTCGTTAATACCGGTTTGGAACTATCCGTTCTAACTAGACCATCTTTAACGATATTGCGGTAAAAGGCATTGTCGACCGCATTGACCATCAATATACGGTTAAAGCCATTCACGCTACATAGGGTATTAATTGCTTGTTTGAGACGTGGCTGGATGTCAAAAAAATCAACTTTCTCTAGCTGATTAAATCGATTGATTTGAGCGTCATATTGCGAATATTGCGGGGTAACAGCGTGCCAGCTTTCTTGATTCATCAATTCAGTTCATATACGTAAAATGGAGCGAAATTATATAGAAAAATGCTTCTGGTATATATAGATAATTTTATCTCATGATCTTGATCTCTTTTCGATTACAATAGGGATTGTAACTTTGCATGGTTAGGGTTACGCTGTCACCTACAACTGAAACGGAATGACTTTGCAATGAAATATCAACAGCTTGAAAACCTAGAGTGTGGTTGGAAATGGAATTATCTAATCAATAAGTGGAAAGCGGGAGAAGCGATCACTTGCCACATTGATACTAGTGAAGCAGATAGCGCGGTTAACGAGTTACGTCAGTTAGAACACCAACCCATAAAGGTGGTTGAGTGGATAGAAACTCATATGGCTCCTGAACTCGATAACAAGCTCAAACAGGCCATTCGTGCAAAACGTAAACGTCATTTCAATGCAGAACAGATACACACAAAGAAAAAATCTATAGATCTTGATTACCGTGTATGGGAGAAGTTGTCACACCGAGCAAACGAGTTGGGCTGCACTTTATCCGATGCTATAGAGTATCTGCTTTCTGAAGCTTCTCGAAGTGAAAAAGCGAGTAAGGCAGTGAGTAGCCTCAAAGAGGATTTAAGTAAGCTTCTCGATTAATAAGGATAGAACTATGCTATACGTTATTCTTGTCGCATCCGCTATTATATTTTGGTTAGTTGCCGTCGATAGGCCAGTACTTAGAGTGACCTTTACCGAGGGTAAAATTACCAAAGAAAAAGGGCATTTTCCGCCGGGATTTAAACACAATGTTGTTGAAATTGCGGAACGTACGCCATTCAGTGGGGAGCTTAAAGTTTATCAGCAACGTACAGGCACTAAGCTAGTGATGTCTAAGCAGATTCCGAAAAAAATACAGCAGCGTATTCGCAATGTATTCCCATTTCAAGGCTTTACGAGCAAAGGCAAAAAACGCAGCAGTTAAGCTTATATAATGTTTGATACTCCAGATCGTAGCAGTGTCTTGATTAAAAACTACTCACATAAAGCACTATAACTAAACGTTTAGTTAAGAAATCCCTATCTTTAGCTTATTAAACCGGAGTTTTCCAGGGTTGAAGTTGTTGTTACGTTGTAATTTTATCAAGGGATGGATTGAAAGATGATTCAAATCTGAAACACAGCATCATCGATAAATAATTAATCTGTAGTGAACGTATTCACGCAATTAAATTATTATGCTCTATAAACAACACTACCTATTAATTTTGGCTTCTCTATTGGTATTCGAATCATCACAAGCTGAGGAGAACAGCTACCCACTTTCACCATTCATTGGTCAAAATGACGCACACCAATTTCCTGACGATACGTCAAATGGTCAAGCTTCAAAGGGAACGATGCAAGGTATCTATGACGGACTTGAGTTAAATCGAATGTATAGTTGGGACATTGTATTTCAACAGCGCGGAGCTTTAGATACCGAAAACACGAGCACCGCCTCAATTGTCGAGAGTGCGCTTAAGTACGACTACTTTCTGTCAAATAACTACAGTATCTATGCTCGGCTCGGCGTCGCATATTGGGATTCGAAACAAAGCCAAAGTACGCTGAAAGACGTATCCCCGATGGTTGAAACAGGCTTAACTTATTGGGTTACCGATAAATTTAAGGTTTCTGGTGGATACCAGTACATTGATGAAATTGGTAATTACAACAGCCATACCTTATTGTTGAGCGCCGCATTTACTCTGGGAAGTTCCGTACCACGTTTACCATCTGCGTCATCGACTAACGTCGCAATGTGGCTTGAAGGAAAGGAAATACTTCCTGAGCAAATAGAGACTAAGGGCGAGGGTGCATCAAAGCCTATAACATCGAACATGACGCCAGAAAGCAGATCATTGAACCGATGTGTTGAAATGCGCCTGTTAACGGTAGATGACAGCGAAACATCATGTGAAATCGATACGCTGTAATACCAGTGAGCTGTGTTCTATGATTGGGAGCTTTTTGCTCAAGCACTAAAGTCTGTTGATCCAATTCGCAGAGCTCGATTAGAACAGATCGCTTACAATACGGCTTCGCTATCGATGGGAAAAGAAAAGGAGTTTTGGACCTGTGTTTACAATGCGTTATAGAAAACAATATGTCACTGCATTATTCATGCTCCTTACTTTACCAGCCGATGCCTTGAGTTGGTCTGATCACCTGCGCATCAACATGCTAAAGGCTTACGATAACTTAAACCTTAAAGTGGAGCAATGTGCTCAAATACGACGGCCGCTTGAAAACAACAAGTGGCCTCACCATGGTTTAATGAACTGAGCAGTGAGCAGAAAAAGGCAGCATTATTACTGCTAAGTCAGATGACAATGGATACATGCATCGCGGAAGAAGAAGCCGAATATAGCCGAACGTTGCTAGCATATGTAGCAGAAACAGGCGACTCTCAACGACTGGATGATTGGCTAACAATTAAGAAGGTGTTTCGACATAGAGAGCAACAAGATGCCTTTGAGAGTATAGATTTGCGTCAAATTCAAATTCTCTTAGAGACCAAGCCATTCAATAAACCATTTGATCCGTTGCAAGTATCGGAGCTGTATGACTAGCGATTAGCCCAGGTATGTGGGGGTGTTATTTACCGAGTCTAGAAATGGCCTTAAAGCCGCGTTCACAGCAAAATGCAGATCACTTGAACCGTTCTATCGCACAGTATCGAGCGGGGGAAATTACCCAGCGAGATCTGAACGGCAAGACCAAGACAAGAAAACCCTCAAGCGTATCAACAAGCTCATTTTCGACGTAAAGCGTTCTCTGTTTGAAGGCACTGGTAAACCAGAGCCGTTAAAAGAAAACTCAGCTGGATTCTGGTCACGCAGAATTGAAGATACCAATCGACTGGTTTGTGACGTCGATGAGTCGATGAGCAGGCCAGTAGTCTCGATGAAGTCAGCATCCGAGAGCGGGGCTACAAAGACGAATTCATTCTTCTCGTCGTCTTCATACCCTTGATCCTATCCTTTATTCCCGATTACGCGCCCTACGTCGAACAAGGCTTCGCAGCCCTGAAGAACATCCCCGAACCGTACTGGTATGTCGTCGGCGCCGTGGTGATCGATACCCTCGGCATGCGTGCCATGGTTCGCTACCTGCTTGAATTCTTCTCAAACAAGTTCAGGGGTAAATGATGGGACTATTTGAAGCACTGCTCACTTCCTTAATCACTGGCCTGGTCTCGAGCGCGGGCACCATCGCCGCGCTCAAAACCGACATCAACTGGATCAAGAAAGTCCAACAAGACCAGGAACAACGAATCCGACAACTGGAGGACAAACATGGCTAAACGATGCTGTAAGTGCAAAGGCCGCAAGCAAAACGGCCAGCTCAAGAAGGGCTACACCATCAAAGGCGGCCGGGTCGTCAAAGCATCCAAAAGCAAACGACGCAAAACCCGCCGCAGACGCTAACCAAAACAGCTCAACAGGGCGGTTTTTTTATGCTCGAAGTGCGCCACCACACACTATGCACTTGAATTCATTATATGAATCATAAAATGGTAACAATTCAGTCAGTTAAAGTTTATTTGGTTTGGCGTTCTGTTTAGAATGCGTGCAGTTAGGTGGCTAGGTGTCAGCTAATAGGCGTTATATAGGGCTTAAATTCAATACAACATCGTAATAAGGTAGCTAGGTGAGATTACACGAAATCAAGATCGACAATTTTCGAAAATTAAAAGGTTGTACGATTGGCTTTAGAGACTCGACTTTTCTAATTGGTGCAAATAATGCTGGTAAGTCTAGTGTATTTTCAGCCATTCAACTTATGCATAGTGCTAAGAATGCGCTAAGAGAAGACTATTCGAAAACATACAATGAAGAAGAAGATTTGTATGAATATTCCGAAGAAATTGAAATGGTTGCGGAATACCACAATTTACCAGAAGAAGCTAAAGAGTGGGTTGGTTTTAAAGGAAGAATAATTAGGGCCGAAGCCCCTTTACCAGGTGAAACCGAGAACAGCATAGTTTACAAAAAGGTTTGGTCTATCAAACAGTCAAAACCAAAAGTTTACATGCTTGAATACCCTAAAGCACCTAAAGATCAGTTTATTGGTGCAACACAAGTGTCTGAGCTGGTAGGCGACAGTTTCACAGAAGATTTTTTGAAAGAATTCTTCGGTGAAGATAACTTTACAAAAAAACTAACCATTAAATCAGTTAAAGAGAAACTTGAAGACTTAACCGAATACTGGGAAGTACAAGAAGATCAAGAACCAGAATGGGTTGAAAATCCGGGTGGCATTCCTGGCAACGTACTTTCTAAATTACCCCGCATAGTGGTTGTACCTGCTGAATCATGTGTATCTGAATTAACATCAAGCAACGGAGCATTGCATTCTCTTTTAGGTGATCTATTTGAACAAGTGCGTTCTCAATCAGAAAACTATGAACAAGCACAGCGTTTTCTAAACGAATTAGCATCCGAGTTAAATCCAAGTGATACTGAGACCGACTTTGGTAAGTTAATCCAAGAACTAAATGGGATGGTTCATAACTTGTTCCCAGATTCATCTGTTCATGTTTCTGCTGCATTAGATAAACCAGAGAAAACTATTAAACCTCAGTTTTCAGTTGAACTAGAAAGTAATGTAAAAACGGAGGTTTCATACCAAGGTCACGGTATGATCAGAGCAACAGCGTTCCAATTACTAAGGTTTGTTCAGGAATTTGTAAACAAAAATGCAGAAAACCCTAGAAGCACAATTTTCTGCTTTGAGGAACCAGAAATTTATTTGCATCCTTCGGCTGCAAATCAACTCAGGGATTCGTTGTACGAGCTAGCGGGACCTAGTTGTCAAATTGTAGCGACTACTCATTCTCCATATATGGTAAATCTTGGTACGGACAAGAGTATCAGCTTAACTAAGTTTTCATATGCCGAGGGTGGCTTTACTGGAACAACATCATTCAATCTTGAAAATGCTTTCTCAGATCTTCAACAGGATGAAAAACAAAATCTGAAGATGCTTTTAAAAGTTGATGACTATATTTCAAGAATGTTCTTTACAAACAAATGTATATTTGTGGAAGGGGACACAGAAGAAGTTGTCGTCAGAGAAACAATCAAGCGTTTAAGCTATGAAGATAAAGCTAGAGTAATAGGAAATTGTGAGTTCCTAAGAGCTCGTGGCAAGGCTGTGCTGATTTCGATTGCCAAATACCTAAATGCACTAGATGTTAATTATATCTTTATGCACGACCGAGACGCTGGAACTGAGAGGGCTGAAGCAATGAATGCACCTATTCTTGCTCAAACAGGCGCTGAACGCAGAATCATGATCGAAGAGTGTATCGAAGACTTGTTAGGCTATGTTCCACCATCAAGTGAAAAACCATATAAGGCATATGAGCATATTTCTCAAAATTGGGGGGAAGAGTTTAGCGAGTTACCAGAACGTTGGAAGAATGTGTTTTTAGATCTTTGTTCTCCACACTTAGATCATCTAAAACCAGCTTTATAACGAGGATTTAAGAGTGATCCCCAACGCATGGTATTTTGTATTCCATCGTTGGGGACCTGTTTACGGTGTTGTGGTTAAGCTTTGTGGCAGCGTTGCTTACACTAATGCGGCCTTAGTCTACAACATCGATATATCGTAAATAAGTTAAAATGGAGTTGGTTATGCAAAATGCAGTAAAACAAAAAAATATTGAATATCTATGGCATTTTACAAAGTTAGATAATGTTAGCTCAATCTTTCAACACGGGATTGTTCCAAGAGCGACTTTGGAAGCTAATCAAACAAATGTGGCATATAATGACCAGCATCGGCTAGATGGATTTAAAGATGCTAGTTGCTTGTCAATTGGTCATCCGAATTACAAAATGTTCTATAGCCTAAGGCAGCAAAACCCCTCAGTAGACTGGGTTGTTTTCGGTGTTAAAGCTGAAATCTTATGGACGAAAAACTGTGCGTTTTGTACAACCAATGCGGCAAATTCATTAGTCACCTCAGTCCCCATTTGGAAGAGAAAGGGGGTTCAGGCATTTGAGTCTCTATTTTTGCCAGTAGCAGGAAAACCATCGCGTCAAGAGTTACAATTGCCAGATAGTTGCCCGACAGATCCACAAGCTGAGGTCTTGGTGTTCGATACGATACTTCCATCTGATATTGTCGGTGTTGTTGTACCAACTAAGGCAAAAGAGTTGGAGTTGAAACCTCTGTATCCGACACATCAGGTTATGTACCATAGGGCTCATTATTCACCACGTTTAGACTATCAGCATTGGTACTACGAGTATGGCAATTAGACCCGTTTTTGTCCCAATAACAGATGGCAGCATTGGAGTTATTGAAAAAGCCATTGATTTTAAATGGCACCCAGGAATGGCTAAAACTCAGAAACAAAAATCAGTTTCTGAACTTCACACTTCGGCTAAGCTACTGGGAATAAACAATGTTTTAGAGATTTCGAGTAAATCCTTAGACGAACTCGGCATATCACTAAGTGCTTTCAATCTTTCTTTCGTGACTAAGAAGCACAATCACAAGATCACAGTTGAATCGGCTTTTCAAGGAAGTAAGGTCTTTAAAAGAGGCGGGCCTTACAAGGATTTGTATCTAGCTGACTCCAGAACTTCAAAAAAAGACATTCGAATAAAAGACTCAGGGCAGTTACTAAGCTTTAAGTTTTTTAACACGGAGTTTCCATTAATACCTCGAACCTTTTTTTATGATTGGTTGTATATAAAGGCTCTAGTTGCCAACCCACAATTAGTTACCCAACTGTATGAATTTGATGGGTTTAGCGATATTGAATTCAACCCTAAAAAATCTATCAATTGTCAAGCACATGCTGCTGCTCTTTACGTGAGTCTTAAAAGTGCAGGTATGTTGGAGGATGCACTATCTAGTCCAGACTTATTTTTACGAGCTACCAAACAGCACTACGATAATCAAAAGAGAGTAATTCAAGTTCAAGATTCACTAATCTAATGTGGCCGAAGAAACTGTTTAAGCCTTAAACTCGCCCCAATTTGCACTCCATACGCAAACTGCGTACAATTTGCGTATGAAAAGTGTATTTGTTGAATCAAGCATATTCGAAAAGTACCGAACTCAGTACCTGAGTGACGACGAATTCCGACTGTTCCAGGCGGAACTGATGTCGAACCCCAAGCAAGGGGATGTCATCCAAGGTACGGGTGGTTTGCGTAAGATTCGAGTGGCGACCAAAGGCAAGGGGAAACGCGGGGGCTCTCGTGTGATCTACTATTTCCTTGATGAAAAGCGACGATTCTATTTGCTGACCATTTATGGCAAAAACGAAATGTCTGATTTAACCACGGATCAAAAGAAACAGTTAAAAGCTTTTATGGAGGCATGGCGCAATGAGCAATCGTGATCTATTTGCTGAATTAAGTTCAGCCCTTGTTGAAGCAAAAGCGCACTCAGAAGGCAAAGTGACGCTAAAAACGCATCCAGTGAGTGATCTCACTGAACTCAACATCTCACCAGAGGAAATCATTAGCCTTCGTGAGCAGTTCAATATGTCTCGTGGTGTGTTTGCACGTTTACTGCACACCTCATCGCGTACGTTAGAAAACTGGGAGCAAGGACGCAGTGCGCCGAATGGACAAGCCGTGACGCTACTTAAGCTGGTGCAGCGTCACCCAGAAACCCTGTCGCATATTGCCGAGCTCTAACATCCTCCCCAAATTCAAAGACGTCGCATCAGCGGCGTTTTTTATGCCGGTTCGAAAATGGCTCCAACTCTTACTACTTGAACTTCGCCGGTACCCAGGGCTTAGGCGCAAGACGTCGGCCACCACGGAACGGAGGCAAATTGGGCACCGGTGGCGTAGGGCACGGATCATTCAATCGTGATGAAGTTATTTTTGACGTTTTCTACGGGTACAAGGATAAGTTGAAGTCTAATCGAATTTAAAAGATAAAAATGATGACACTTCTTTCGTTGTGAAAGCTGGAGAAAGTCGAATAATCAATTATTCAGAGAGTTTCCATGGGAAAAAGCACATTGAAAAATTTCCAGTTACTCGGCTACCCATCGACTTATTTGTAAAGGTGTTATCAAGTTAACATCCTAAAACCTCCAAGCAAACATAGGACAGATTCACTTAGAAATATTAGGACATTATCGCTTTGGGCTTACACGCTCAGTGCGTATTATGTACGTTATGTTAAATGACATGTATGATACAGCTAAGCCATTGCCCCGTTTGACTTACTCTACTGCGTTTATCGCCTAAGTTATTCAACATAATTGATTTACCATAAACACCCCTGATATT
>NZ_JBNJOH010000021.1:0-72755 GCF_050113735.1 Vibrio sp. TRT 2004
AAGCGAGAAGCGAGAAGCGAGAAGCGAGAAGCGAGAAGCGAGAAGCGAGAAGCGAGAAGCGAGAAAATCTTGGAAGGTTGACGTTAAAGCGTCAACCTTTTTTCTGCATTTGAGATATAAGTCCTTAACATAAACCTCAGTATTATAGGCTTACTAAGCAGTTGAAGCGCTCACCTTTCGGAGCACGAAGTCCGGTCTCGCCCTACTTCGCCTCGATATGATCTATCATCAACTGCAGCGACTGATTACCACGAAACTCATTGATATCGAGCTTATAAGCTAAGCGAACCGTTTTAACTGATGCATCAGGCCAACGACGCAAGTCGACATTAAAGGCAATACCATCGATCAGAATGTTGGTCGGATGGCCTTTATGCAAAGGCTCGAGCATTAGTTTGAGGTGTTTTTCCCCCACCAGCTTTTGATGCAAAACTTTAAACTCTCCATCAAAAACAGGCTCGGGAAACGCCTGCCCCCAAGGACCACCTGAGCGCAACATTTCAGCAATATGCATTGAGAACTCCTCTGGCGCCAATTCGCCATCGGATAAAATCACACCTTTGAGCGCTGCATCATCTAAGTCCTGTTTTACCGCCTCATCGAATAACTGAGAGAAACGTGCAAAGTTTTTTTCCTCGATGGTTAAACCTGCCGCCATTGCATGGCCACCAAACTTAATGATCATTCCAGGATTCTGGGTATCAATGCGATCCAATACATCTCTCATGTGCAAACCGGGAATTGAGCGACAAGATCCCTTTATCGTCCCCTCACCTCCATCAGCAAACGCGATGACCGGACGGTGAAACTTTTCTTTGATACGTGAGGCCAGAATACCGATCACGCCCTGATGCCAGTCTCTTTGAAACAACACCAAACCATGTGGCATATCAGTTTCACCGAATTGCAGACGCTCACAGAAAGCCATCGCTTCCTGTTTCATGCCTTCTTCGATCTCTTTTCGTGTCTGATTCAGACCATCCAGTTCACTCGCCATACGACGAGCAGCATGAATATTGTTACTCAACAGCAACTCAACGCCAAACGACATGTCATCCAAACGTCCAGCCGCATTGATGCGCGGCCCTAGGGCGAAGCCGAAGTCAGACGCAACCAGCCGACGAGCATCACGCTTGGCTACCTCGATTAAGGCTTGAATACCTGGTCGCGCTTTACCTGCACGAATCCGCTGCAAACCTTGATGAACTAAGATTCGGTTATTTTCATCCAGTGGCACCACATCGGCAACCGTGCCTAATGCCACTAAATCAATCAGTTCCATCAGCTTCGGTTCAGCCATTCCTTGTTGGGTAAACCAACCATTTTTGCGCATATGTACACACAGCGCCATCATCAAGTAGAAGGCAACACCAACGCCCGCCAAAGCTTTAGAGGGAAAAGCGCACTCCTGCAAATTAGGATTGACCATTGCGTCAACCTCAGGCAACTGATGACCCGGAAGATGGTGATCAGTGACGAGAACCTGTAGACCTTGTTGCTTCGCATAGCGAACACCTTCAATCGATGATACGCCGTTATCGACCGTCATGATGACCTCTGCACCAAGCTCAATCGCTTGGTCGACCACTTCAGGGCTGAGGCCGTAGCCATCTTCAAACCGGTTTGGTACCAAGTAATCAACATTGCTTGAGCCAAGCATACGCAACGCCAGTACAGATAACGCGGAACTGGTAGCGCCATCGGCATCAAAATCACCAACAACAATGATGCGTTTGTTGGCTTGCAATGCGTTAAACAGCAACTCAACCGCTTTATCTATCCCATGTAACTTTTGATACGAATGTAATCCGCGGGCGGTGGTTTCCAACTGTTCGATGCTACGGATACCACGGGATATGTATATGCGCTTCAGTAAAGGAGCGATGGAGTCAGGAAGTAAACTTAAATCAGCTTCAGGTCTGCGTTGAATTTCTATCATAATAAATATTAGAGCCTCTAATTAGAGGCTCTTTTCAAATCATTGAGTTTGTTGAAGACGTTGGAGTAACTGTGCAGGAGGAAGATACCCTCCGACCATTTCACCATTTGGAAGGAAAATCGCTGGTGTACCGCTAATACCTAACTCACGTCCCAGTGCAAAGTGCTGCTTGATGATTTGCTGGTATTTCGCATAGTCCTCGCCTTGCTCAGGAAACTCACGATTCACTTTTCCGTTATGCATCGCTGACTGAGGATCTTTTGCGCCCCAGATTGCCGCCATTTGATCAGCAACAGAACCCGTCGCACCTTGGCGAGGGTATGCCATGTAGCGAACAGTAATACCAAGTTCGTTGTAACCCTTCATCTGGTTGTGCAGGCGAACACAGTAACCGCAAGTAATATCAGTAAATACGGTTACAACATACTTCTCGTTATCCGCCTTGAACTCAATCATACTGTCTTTGAATGCTTCAATCTTCGCCGCATTTAGGGGCGCCTGACGCTTAGCAAGAACATCTTCATATTGACCTTCTGCATCCAGCTTATACAAGGTACCCGCTAAAAAGTAATCACCCGATGGCGTTGCAAATAAAACACCACCACTGGTTTGAACTTCAACCAAACCTTCAACTTCAGCAGGAACCACATCTTTGACTTCAAGACCAAGCTTGGCAAAACGCTGCTCAAGCTGTTCCTTGTCAAACTTAACTTCAGCGGCAGAAACGGTCTGAGTAGCCAAAATAAATGGTAATGTCAGTAACGTCATTCGGCGTAATACGCTCATTCAATTCACCTTAAATCAATCATGTTATAACCAAGAGACACTATGCTCTTGGGTGGTGTTCACTATGCAGCTGCTTCAATCGCTCCGTCGCTACATGAGTATAAATTTGTGTTGTCGACAAGTCACTATGCCCCAATAGCATCTGCACGACACGCAGATCAGCTCCATAGTTGAGCAAATGTGTCGCAAAAGCATGTCGTAAAACATGGGGAGAAAGCTGCTCAGTATCAATCCCGGCTAACACAGCATAGTGTTTGATTCGATGCCAAAATGTCTGGCGCGTCATTTGACGAGCTCGCTTACTCGGGAAAACGACATCCGAAG
The DNA here is from genome assembly GCF_050113735.1 of Vibrio sp. TRT 2004. Lineage (NCBI taxonomy): Bacteria > Pseudomonadati > Pseudomonadota > Gammaproteobacteria > Vibrionales > Vibrionaceae > Vibrio > Vibrio sp. TRT 2004. Next base: position 3,050 of record NZ_JBNJOH010000021.1, read on the forward strand.
TTGTTTCTCCAAGTAATTCAGACCTACCTTGCTGCAAAAAAGTTTCAATCCACTCGATAGCATTTTCACCCAGCGGAACTAAACGTTCCTTGCCACCTTTACCTGTGATTCTTACCACCCCTTGTCGCAGACTGATGTTTTCCATTGTCAGACTGACGAGTTCAGTGACACGCAATCCAGTAGCGTACAATAACTCAAGCATCGCTTTGTCACGTAACTCCATTGCATCATTGGGATCTGGCGCATTGAGAAGTGCTTCAACTTGTTCTTCACTTAAGTCTTTGGGTAGTCGTTTTGGCAGTTTGGGACTGATGAGTAGTGCACTGGGATCATCACCGCGAATTTTTTCTCTGTGTAGATACTGAAAAAGACGACGAATCGCTGATAGCATTCTTGCTCGCGAGGTTTGTTTATAGCCTGAGTCAGCAAGCCAAGACTGATAGTCTTGAAGTCCAGAGAGGCTGATAAAATCGAGACGATAGTTGTTTGCTGCCATCCACTTCAATAGTTTTACCAGATCATTACGGTATGAATCTAAAGTGTTTTCTGACAACCCTCTCTCCATCCACATTGAATCTAAAAACTGCTCAACTATTCCTTGATCAGGTGACATTTGTTCAGACACAGCAAACCTCTTTATTTCGTTATGCGCTCAAATGTAAGTTCCTAAGAGTAATAAAGCTATAAAAATTCATCCTACCGACGGATATTCGCTGCAAAGCTCGCCATTTTGTGTTTAGAATTCACCATCAATTCTCCAATACAGAAAAGAATACTATGAAAATCGGTCTATTTTACGGCTCAACCACTTGTTATACCGAAATGGCAGCAGAGAAGATCCGTGCCATTATTGGTGAAGACCTTATTGATATTCACAATGTTAAACAAGCGCCTCTGTCTTTAATGGCTGACTATGATTTTCTGATTTTGGGGATTTCAACATGGGATTTTGGCGAGATCCAAGAAGACTGGAACGAACTTTGGGATCAAATAGAGAGCCTGCCACTGACAGGAAAAACCGTTGCTCTGTTTGGTCTGGGCGATCAAGAAGGTTACGGCGAATGGTATTTAGATGCCATGGGCTTTCTGCACGATGAAGTGAAAAAAGCGGGGGCTAACGTCGTTGGATATTGGCCAAACGATGAAAACTATCAGTTTGAAGCTTCGAAAGCTCTCACTGAAGACAAAAGCCATTTTGTCGGCCTTGCACTAGATGAAGACTCACAATATGAGTTAAGTGATGAACGTATCGCTACTTGGGTTGAGCAAATTCTGGTTGAATATCAAGAGACGCTGTAGCGTCGAGCGTCGAGCGTCGAGCGTCGAGCGTCGAGCGTCGAGCGTCGAGCGTCGAGCGTCGAGCGTCGAGCGTCGAGAAAAGCTTGAAGGGTTGGCACACTGCGTCAACCCTTTTCTTTTAAGTAAAATAAACAACAATGTCCGTAAACGGAGGTTCACGCTCAATAACCGCCTCTCGAAAGGCGAAGCCCGCTCTAAATTCTCGCAGGACGAAGTCCGTTCTCGACTCTCTAAGCGCTGCGCTCTAGCTATCTATAGAGCGCAGTCCGTTCCTAAACCTAGCCCAATCAAACACTAGCCCAGGGTCTGTCTTACGCAGTGGCGCTATATACTGATGTCCTGTGATGCGCGGAAGTGTGATTAAAGGATACTCGTGCTGAATCTGCTGAGTTAGTTCAGTCAATGCTTGATATTGCGCATCGGTGTAGGCGACAAAGTCACTGCCTTCTAGCTCAATGCCTATCGAATAATCGTTACACTTTTCACGCCCAGCAAAGCTCGACTTTCCCGCATGCCAAGCTCTAGCTGTAAATGGAACAAACTGTACGACCTCACCATCACGACGAATTAAGCAGTGCGCCGAAACCCCCATTTGATGGATGACCTTAAAGAATGGGTGCTGCTCAGGATCCAACTTGCCAGTAAAAAACTGCTCAATATAAGGACCACCGAACTGCCCAGGCGGGAGGCTGATGTTATGTACCACCAGCAAAGAGATGTCTTGTGGCTCGCTTCTTTGATCGAAGAATGGAGATTCAACTCGTCGCGCTTTACTGTACCAACCCTGCTCATCAATCATTTTGCTGCTCGTCATATTATCAGTCCTCACGATTTTATCTGTTTGACCATGAAATGCGAGATTAATGGCTGAATTTCACTCTCAGTCAGCGTATCATGCCCACCTCTTGTCCAACTGCGTATTAGATTTGCGATGAAAAACACACACAATAGCCAAGAACGTCTCGAATATTTGAAACAACAACTTCCCCTAGAGATCTCCCGAGCAGTCGCGGATACCATCAAAGAAGATCTTGGTGGCACACTTGACCCTGCTGCTGATATTACCGCAAGTCTAATTCCCGCAGATGCCCACAACGAAGCAACCATTATCACCCGCGAACACGGTGTCTTCTGTGGCAAAGCTTGGGCTGATGAAGTGTTTAAGCAGCTAGGTGGCGAAGTCACCATCGAATGGAATGTCGAAGATGGTGACAAAGTAGAGCCAAATCAGGTTCTTTGTACTCTTTCAGGTCCTTCTCGCGCGCTACTTACAGGTGAACGTAACGCGATGAATTTCATCCAAACACTTTCTGGCTGTGCAACTACCACCGCTCAATATGCTGAAAAGCTGGAAGGTACTGGCTGTCGTTTACTTGATACCCGCAAAACCATTCCAGGTCTACGCAGCGCACTAAAATATGCGGTAGCTTGTGGTGGTGGCTTCAACCACCGCATCGGAGTTTTCGACGCCTACTTGATTAAAGAGAACCACATCATCGCTAATGGTGGTATCACGCAAACAATCAAAACGGCTAAAGAGCTAAATCCAGGTAAACCTGTCGAGGTTGAAACAGAAAGTCTTGCTGAGCTACAAGAAGCGATTGAAGCAGGTGCAGACATCATTATGTTGGATAATTTCACAACCGATATGATGCGCGAAGCCGTGAAAATTAATGCAGGTCGTGCCGCACTAGAAAACTCCGGTAACGTCACTTTAGAGACTCTACGTGAGTACGCGGAAACGGGTGTGGATTACATCTCTGTTGGAGCATTAACTAAACATATCAAGGCGATGGATCTTTCCATGCGCTTTAAATAAAAACATCAGCACTAACTGATCACAATAGAGGCCTTCAAGCCTCTATTTTTTCCCACAACGTCAAATCCTTCTGACACTTATGTGCAAAAAAGGATTATTTTGCTCTCTTCTTGTCCAGAACAACTCACTGCTACATACCTTATCCATTCTCTCCCTCGTATTCTTTTGCCACACCCCAAAAAAACTAGAGATGAGAAAGATGGCAACGAAGCAAAAGAATAAAGGCTTTACCTTAATCGAATTGATGGTCGTTGTTGCGATTGTGGCGGTACTTGCAACATTAGCGATCCCCAGTTATCAAAACTACGTAACCCGCGCTCATGCCAGTGAAATGCTCAATGCATCCATGACCATCAAGACTGCGGTTTCCATTTGTCTCATCCGAGGGGAGCCCAATTGCACCTCTGGTAATGGCGACGTTCCTTTAGCACAAGATCTTGGCGACTTTTCAGTCGCGTCAATTACCGACGCAACAAGCGGGCGACAGAGAGTGCGAGCGTCAATCAATCCCTCAAAAACAAAAGGTAGGTTAAAAAATGGTGATATGGTGGACTTAATCCCTGAAGTGTCTTCTGGGGGAGTGATATGGAGTGTTGTATGCACATCGATTGATGGTACTGCGGATAACTGGTGCCCTAAAAACTAATGCTAACCACATTGCCTTCAATATTAAGACAAGCAAGTATTCTTAATCACCAACAAGAATCCTTACTACTTAATCACATCAAAGCTTCTGGTCAGTCGGCACCCGAAGCTTTGATATCATTGAAGTTATTGAGCTCTGGTCAGCTAACTAAAGTGCTCTCCCAGCTTTTCGAGCAGCCAGAAACCAACCTCGAACAATTTGAATATGCGAAGTTGTGTAACACGTTAGGCTTAAGGGAACTCATCACACGATTTTCTGCGTTACCAATTGAGCAAATTGGACAAGTTCTAACGGTCGCCGTCACCGATATTACACATAGTGAAATTGAAGAGGAGTTTCGTTTTGCTACCGGATTTCAAATAGATCTCGTCTTAGCCGACTTCCAACAACTTCAAGGCGCTATACGGCGCGTTTATGGAAAAGCAGATGTCACTCTGCACGCTAATTTTGGACGAGACATTAATGAGCAGGAACTGGCTTCATTGGTTGACATTACTCAGGAGGAAATGGCATCGGTTGAAGATCTTAGCCAAGATGACGCGCCTGTAAGTCGCTATATCAATCAGATCCTTTTAGATGCGGTCAGGAAAACCGCTTCAGATATTCATTTCGAGCCCTATGAACAATCATATCGTGTCCGTATGCGTTGTGATGGACTACTGGTAGAAAGTCAGCAGCCACCTCATCATTTAAGCCGACGACTCACCACCCGACTCAAAATACTTGCCAAGCTCGATATTGCGGAGCGACGGCTTCCGCAAGATGGCAGGATAAAACTGAAGCTAAGCCAACATGCAGCAATAGATATCCGAGTGTCTAGCTTACCGACATTATGGGGAGAAAAAATTGTGGTTCGTCTGCTAGATAGTCGTTCTACGACCCTCGACCTTGATTCACTGGGATATACGCCTCATCAAAAGCAGATCTATCTTCAAGCCCTCAACAAACCTCAAGGACTCATTGTGGTTACAGGACCGACAGGAAGCGGGAAAAGTGCCTCCCTGTATACTGGCTTAAAAATTCTCAATACCCCCCAGATTAATATCTCCACAGCAGAAGACCCGGTAGAGATCAACCTAACGGGTATTAACCAAGTTCAGATTCAACCGCATATCGGTCTCGACTTTTCTAAGACTCTTAGAGCATTTCTGCGCCAAGACCCAGATATTATTATGGTGGGTGAAATACGAGATCGTGAGACAGCAGAAATTGCCGTTAAGGCCGCTCAAACGGGCCATCTGGTATTAACCACGCTTCATACCAATTCCGCTTCCGAAGCCGTTTCTCGATTAAAAAATATGGGGATTGAATCTTATAATCTTTCTTCATCGCTGAGTCTGGTGATTGCACAACGCCTCGCTCGCCGTCTATGCCCTCACTGCAAACAACGCCTCAATCCGTCAGCGTCTATAAGAAAACAGTTTGAACTACCAGACGACACCACTCTCTACCAAGCTCACGAGCAGGGATGCAGTGAATGCAACAACGGTTATTCCGGCAGAGTAGGACTCTATGAGTTGATGGCATTCAACGAGGCTTTACTTAATGCGGTCGGTGCTGAGAGAAGCAGTCAAGAAATTGAAAACCTTGCCAGAGAACAAGGCATGATGACTCTGAAACAAGCAGGTGTGGAAAAGTTGCTCTGCGGAATCACAAGCTACCAAGAACTTCAACGTGTGCTCTATTTATAACGTGGAGAAATGATGACGCTTAAACACCGACCTCAAATAAAAGCCTTTATCTGGAAAGGCATCAACCACTCTGGGTCAAGAGTTACGGGGCGTAGTTTTGCCTATAGTGACTTCGAGGTAAGACGTGAACTCAAGCTGAATCATATAAACGAGATTCAAATAACCGTACGTCCATTATCCATGGTCGAACGCTTCACTCAGCAAGTAAAAGCGAAAGATATTACGATTGTGACCCGTCAAATCGCGACTATGCTCTCCACTGGCATGCCGATTATCTCAGTCCTTAAATTGGTCGCGACGAACCAGAACAAAGGAGAAATGAAATCGATACTCATGAAACTTTCCGCAACAATTGAAGTCGGCGTTCCTCTGTCTCAGGCACTGGGGATGACCAGCGTTCATTTTGATCCTATGTATCGCGATTTAGTGGTAACTGGAGAGCAGACCGGCAAACTCACTGACGTATTTGAGCGATTGGCCAGCCATAGAGAAAAATCCGATCAACTCAAATCCAATGTGGTTAAAGCATTAATATACCCAAGCATGGTAGTGCTAACCGCGCTAATCGTCTGTTACTTAATGCTGACACTGGTTATCCCTCAGTTTGAATCTATATATGCTGGCTTCGGAGCCGACCTTCCTTGGTTAACTAAGCAGGTACTGCACATATCTTCGCTCAGCCAAGATTATCTCTGGGTGATCTTGCTACTCTTCTTTCTGATCTGTCTGACTTTCAAGTCTGTTAATAAGCGCTCTACGCGCTTCACCTTACTATGGAATCAATGGCTACTCGCTGCACCTATCCTTGGCAAAGTACTAGGACAAGCCGCCATCGCTAGATTTAGCCGCACAATGGCGACAAGCTTTAGCGCTGGCCTACCTATTCTTTTATGTTTGGAAACGGCGGCGCGAACAGCGGGAAATCTCTACTATCAAAAAGCACTGGAGCGTGTCACGACAAACACTGCATCGGGTATGCCGATGTATGTCGCGATGAGACAGTGTGAAGCATTTCCAGAGATGGTTTTACAAATGGTCATGATTGGTGAAGAAGCAGGAAAATTGGATGATATGCTCAACAAAATAGCGGATATATACGAGGCAAGCGTAGAAAGTAGTATTGACACCCTTGGCAAAACGCTAGAGCCACTTATCATTATTTTCCTTGGCTCGACAGTCGGAGGGCTAGTTGTGGCAATGTACCTACCAATCTTTAACTTAATGAATGTCTTAGGGTAGTATACTCAGGATATATGTGTGAAATTGGACAGTTGACTCCTATATGGACATTTTTGACTTCAATCCTTGGCTTTTCCCTACTTTGGCGACAGTGTTTGGTCTGATCATTGGCAGCTTTCTCAACGTGGTTATTCATCGCCTGCCGCTCATTATGGAACGGGAATGGCGTCATGAATGTGCTGAAAGCTTTCCTGAGTACAATATCGAGCCACCACAGGGGACTTACAATCTGAGCGTACCACGCTCGAGCTGCCCAAAGTGTCAAACGCCGATTCGTTTCGTTGATAATATTCCTATCATCAGCTGGCTGATACTCAAAGGTCAATGTCATCAATGTCATGCGAAAATTAGCGCACGTTATCCATTGGTAGAACTGATCAGTGCTGCGCTCTCATTCTTGGTTGCCTATCAACTTGGCTTCAGCTATTTCACGATTGCCCTAATTTTCTTCACCTTTGTTCTGATTGCAGCCACATTCATTGATCTCGATACCATGCTGCTTCCCGATCAACTCACCCTACCTTTGACTTGGGCCGGTATCCTACTCTCTCTGCTCCACATTAGCCCTGTATCACTGCAAGATTCAATTATAGGCGCGATAGCTGGTTACCTATCTTTATGGTCTGTTTATTGGTTATTCAAATTGATAACTGGCAAAGAAGGCATGGGGTATGGTGACTTCAAACTTCTTGCGGCGCTGGGGGCTTGGCTGGGATGGCAATATCTGCCAATGGTTATACTGCTATCTTCTGGCGTAGGACTCATTTTTGGTTTAATCCAACTCCGACTGAAGCAACAAGGTATCGACAAAGCATTTCCATTTGGCCCGTACCTAGCTATCGCAGGCTGGATTTGTATGATGTGGGGAAATGACATTTTGGATTGGTATCTGAGCAATTTTCTAGGAATTTAATATGACACTCGTCATCGGACTCACTGGCGGCATCGCGAGTGGAAAAACAACCGTCGCAAATATTTTCCACCACGAATTTGGAATTGAAATTGTTGATGCAGATATCGTCGCTCGTCAGGTCGTAGAGCCAGGTAGTGATGGATTACAGCAGATTGCGCAACATTTTGGATCTGAAGTTATTCAATCAGATGGTGCGTTAAATCGTGCTAAGCTGAGAGAAATTATCTTTGCCGATCCCACTCACAAGGAGTGGCTTAACAACCTACTCCATCCAATGATCAGACATAAGATGCTAAACGATCTTGAAAATGTCCGCTCTGAATACGCACTGCTTGTCATTCCATTGATGGTAGAAAACAACCTGCAAACCTTAGCTGATAAGGTGATTGTGGTGGATGTCGACCCAGAAACTCAAATTCAGCGTACGGTTAAACGTGATCACGTAGGCAGCGAGCAAGCCAAAGCAATTCTCGCCTCTCAAGCGACACGCGAGCAGCGACTCGCTATCGCCGATTACGTGATTAAAAATAATACAAAAAACCAAAAACTTTTGTATCAAATCACAGAATTACATAAAAAGTTTCTAGAAATATGTAGGGTAAATCTGTGAGAATAAAGGATGAATAATCCAGAGCTGCCGATTAATGACAACGCATTATTTTGAACATCCACTGAACGAGAAAACCCGTATATATTTGAGGGTTGAGGCTTTACTCAACCAACTAAATATTGCCGCTCAGTTCAGCGATAATATGCAGCATCTGATCTTCTACCGTTCACTGTTTGACTTACTGGAAATCTTTGAACAGATTCAGTTGAAAAGTGAGTTGGCTAAAGACATCGAAAAGCAGCGCCTCGCTTACCGTTCTTGGTTAAATGTCGAAGGCGTCGATCAAGAGATGCTGCGAGAGGTTCTGAACGAAGTTGATAGCGTTCACAGTGAACTGATGGCCGCCGAGCGTTTTGGACAAAGTCTCAAAGAAGATCGCTTTCTTAGCGCCATACGCCAAAGGTTTAATCTTCCTGGCGGCTCATGCTGCTTTGATCTTCCGGCTCTCCATCATTGGTTACACCTACCACTTGAGCAGAAAAAAACTGATGCTCATCAGTGGTTGAGTACCCTTCAACCCCTAGTAAAAGCACTGAATCAGTGGCTAAAACTAACCCGAGAAGCTGGCCATTTTAGAACCATACATGCCAACTCTGGTTTCTACCAAAGTGACGCTGACGAAGCCAATATCTTACGCCTTGAAATACCGATGCATTTCGGCGTCTATCCTATGATTTCTGGCCATAAGAACCGTTTTGCGATTAAATTTATTGAATTCAAAACAGGCCAAGCTTCCATCGCGAACGTTGAATTTCAACTTGCCGTTTGTTGCTAAACACAATCACTAGTTAACGCGTTATACTACTTCAATACTATTTTTGGGTATTTAGAGAATCATCATGTCAAAAATTACTACCGTACCCTGCCCTCAATGTGGCACCGACGTTATTTGGGGAGAGCAAAGCCCTTACCGTCCATTTTGCAGTAAACAGTGCCAAATGATTGATTTTGGCGAGTGGGCTGACGAAGAAAATACGATTCCCGGCGCACCGGATATGTCAGATGCTGACGGTTGGTCGGAAGACCAATATTAAGTAGCGAATAGCGAGTAGCGAGTAGCGAGTAGCGAGTAGCGAGTAGCGAGTAGCGAGTAGCGAGTAGCGAAAATACTAAACATTGAAGAGCTGATGTGAAAACATCGGCTTTTTTCTTGCCTATCTTTCTATATTTTATAGCGATATGCGCAGGAGAATTTTACGAGAGCAAGAAGGAGGAACGGAGTTTACGCCAGTAAATGAGTACCGACGCCGACGCTATCGTGAAATGCCACCAGCATAGTGCCTAAAATAAAAAAACGGAGCCATATGGGCTCCGTTTAATATGAGAACGCTAGTTATAGCATTACTTCTTAGCAAGTTTCTCTTTGATACGAGCTGACTTACCAGAACGCTCACGTAGGTAGTACAGTTTGGCACGACGTACTGCACCGCGGCGTTTAACTTCAATGCTATCAACCATTGGAGAGTGTGTTTGGAACGTACGCTCTACACCTTCACCGTTAGAAATCTTACGTACTGTGAATGCAGAGTGTAGACCACGGTTACGGATTGCGATTACAACGCCTTCGAAAGCCTGTAGACGCTCACGCTCACCTTCTTTTACCTTAACTTGAACAACAACTGTGTCACCAGGTGCGTAGTTAGGTAGGTCTTTTTTCATTTGCTCTTCTTCAAGAGCTTTGATGATGTTACTCATTTTCAATATTCCTAGAATAAACTGATACTAAATTTAATAGGTTACTAAGTTCGAGATTCAGAAATGAATTCGGCTAGTAATTGTTCCTGTTCGTCAGTCAGAGCTAGGTTTTCCAGGAGCTCTGGTCTTCTTAACCAAGTGCGGCCTAACGACTGTTTTAGTCGCCAGCGACGAATATCCCTATGGTTTCCAGATTTGAGTACCGCTGGCACTTCTTTACCATCTAGAACCTCAGGCCGCGTATAGTGAGGGCAATCTAACAAACCATTTGCGAAAGAGTCTTCTTCCGCTGACGCAAAATCTCCAAGCACACCCGGAACAAACCGAGAGACTGAATCAATTAGCGTCATGGCTGGTATTTCACCACCCGTCATCACAAAATCACCAATCGACCATTCTTCGTCGACTTCAGATTGAATGACACGCTCATCTACCCCTTCGTAGCGGCCACAAATCAGAAGCAAGTTCTCGTTTGTTGCCAGCTCTTCGACACCTTTTTGGTCAAGTTTTCGACCTTGAGGTGACAGGTAGATTACCTTCGTCTTACCTGGTGATGCCTGTTTGGCTGCGTGGATAGCATCGCGCAAAGGCTGAACCATCATAAGCATGCCAGGACCACCACCATAAGGTCTGTCATCGACAGTGCGATGTTTGTCGTGCGTGAAATCACGAGGATTCCATGTCTCAATCGACAAAAGACCTTTTTTAACCGCTTGACCTGTTACTCCGTAATCAGTAACGCTGCGGAACATCTCAGGAAATAGGCTAATTACGCCAACCCACATTGTTCAATCGCTCCGTTACTTGGAGTTAGAATCCAGGATCCCAGTCAACTTCGATCCGTTGAGCTTCGCGATCAATATGTTTGATCACTTGCTCTTCAAGGAACGGAATTAGTCGTTCCTTTTGCCCAAAAGCATCTTTTAGATTTGCTTTAATCACCAAAACATCGTTGGAGCCAGTTTCTAGCATGTCAGAGACAATGCCTAGATCGTAACCTTTATCGGTTACTACTTGCATACCAATCAAATCACGCCAATAGAACTCGTCTGATGGCAATTCTGGTAATACAGCAGGGTCAATAGAGATTTCAAAGTTAGTCATCAGTTGCGCGTCTTCACGTACATCAAGACCTTCCAGCTTTACCACCAAACCTTTGTTATGGCGCTTCCAGCTTTCTACTTTGTACTCGACCCACTTTTCACCTTGCTTGATAAACCAAGGAGTGTAATCAAATATGCTTTCGGTATTGTCTGTGTAGGAAAAAACCTTGAGCCAACCACGAATGCCGTAAGTAGCACCAAACTTGCCTACAACAATCTTTTCGTCACTCATTGTTTCTTTACCTTTCATCGACATAAGCTAATTTCTACTTCTAAAAAGAATTAAGCCGCTTTTTGAGCGTCTTTAACTAGCTTAGCTACGCGGTCAGATAGAGATGCGCCTTGACCAACCCAGTGGTTAACGCGATCTAGGTCTAGACGTAGACCTTCTTCTTGACCTTGAGCTGTTGGGTTGAAGAAACCAACTTTCTCGATGAAACGGCCAGTTGCTGCATTGCGGCTGTCCGCTACTACGATTTGATAAAATGGACGCTTTTTAGCGCCGTGACGTGCCAAACGAATGGTTACCATGTCGTCCTCTTTGCTTTCTCAAAAATAAAATTAACCCCAGAAACCATTTATCTCTAAATAGTTTGGGGCTCGTGCCAAAATAAAGCTCCGGAATTTTACTCTTATTCCGGAGCAATGCAAGGTCTTTAGCTACTTTTTCACCAACATAAAACGAGTTCTAAGTTTGTGACACAGCTAACACCTTGAAATATTGTTGCTGACTAAGTTTAGCGACCAAATGGGTTGAAGCCACCGCCCCCCATTCCGCCCATGCCACCCATCATGCCTTGCATGTTACGCATCATGCCCTTCATGCCACCTTTTTGCATTTTCTTCATCATCTTCTGCATCTGGGTGAACTGTTTCAGCAAGCGGTTAACGTCTTGTACCTGAGTACCTGAACCCGCTGCGATGCGCTTTTTACGTGAGCCTTTAATCAATTCTGGGCGTTGACGCTCTTTCATCGTCATAGAGTTGATGATCGCTTCCATCTGTTTGAACATCTTGTCATCAACTTTATCTTTGATGTTGTCTGGTAAGTTGCTCATACCTGGCAACTTATCCATCATTCCCATCATACCGCCCATGTTTTGCATTTGACCTAACTGTTCACGGAAGTCTTCGAGATCAAAACCTTTTTTCTCTTTAAACTTCTTAGCGAGCTTTTCGGCCTTTTCTGTATCTACGTTGCGCTGCAGGTCTTCAATCAAAGACAGTACATCGCCCATACCCAAAATACGAGAAGCAACACGATCAGGATGGAACGGTTCTAGTGCATCGTTTTTTTCACCGACACCTAAGAATTTGATTGGCTTACCTGTAATATGACGAACAGAGAGGGCCGCACCGCCACGCGCATCACCATCAACTTTTGTCAGGATGACACCCGTCAGAGGCAATGCATCACCAAATGCTTTGGCCGTATTCGCCGCGTCTTGACCCGTCATGGCATCAACAACGAATAGGGTTTCTACAGGATTAATCGCAGAGTGGAGGTCTTTAATCTCCGCCATCATTAGCTCATCTACTGCCAATCGACCCGCAGTATCGACAACAAGAACGTCGTAGAACTTTTTCTTTGCGTGATCAATTGCAGCATTGGCAATATCAATCGGCTTCTGGTCAGCAGAAGATGGGAAGAAATCAACACCAACATCAGCAGCAAGGGTTTCTAGCTGCTTAATTGCCGCTGGACGGTATACGTCGGCAGAAACAACCAAGACTTTCTTCTTGTCTCTTTCTGTCAGTAGCTTAGAAAGTTTACCTACCGATGTGGTTTTACCCGCACCCTGCAAACCTGCCATTAAGATAACAGCAGGTGGTTGAGCCGCTAAGTTTAGCGCTTCATTTGACTCACCCATGACACCTTCAAGTTCATTTTGAACAATCTTAATGAACTCTTGGCCAGGAGTGAGCGATTTCGACACTTCTACACCAACGGCTGCTTCTTTAACGCGTTTAATAAAATCACGTACAACAGGCAATGCAACGTCCGCTTCAAGAAGTGCCATTCGCACTTCGCGCAACGTATCTTTAATATTATCTTCGGTCAGGCGACCTTTACCGCTGATATTTTTCAGCGTTTTGGATAAGCGATCCGTTAAATTATCAAACATCTTAGTCTCTTTACCTAGACGGTTTGCAAGGAGCTTCGCCCTTTAAAATGGCGACAAATTACTATGAGTATACCTTAGCCAACCCATGCTTGACACTGCCTAGATGAGTTTTGACCTCTCAAGTCACGCAAATGAACGAGATAAGTCATAGCTCAAGCCGTTGATGCAGGGTATAATTTGTTAAAAATCCACCAGCTTATAGAGAATAATGGACAACCTAATCGCCGTTGTTGCTGCAATACTCTATCTATTAGCGATTGCAACTATAGTCCCGGGCCTTGTTCACCAAACAGGCATCCGTGTCAAAACTGTCTTTGTCAGTGCATTTGTTGCGTTGGCATTTCATGCTTGGCTGCTTAGCGATCTCATTTTAGGTAGTTCGGGGCAGAATCTTAGTATTCTAAATGTCGCCTCACTAATCAGTTTTATCGTGTCGCTGGTGATGAGCGGAGCGATGCTCAAAACTCGCCTGTGGTTTTTATTGCCAGTCGTCTACAGCTTTGCTGCGATTAATCTTATTGCCGCCGCTTATCTACCAAGCACCTTCATTACTCATCTTGAACAAGATCCAAAGCTGCTGATACATATCTCGTTCGCTTTGTTCTCCTATTCAACCTTGACCATTGGTGCACTGTACGCTCTGCAATTAGCTTGGCTTGATCATAAATTAAAAGCGAAGAAAGCGTTGGCGATTAATCCAAATCTGCCACCTTTACTTATGGTGGAGAGACAGCTCTTTAATATCATTTTGATCGGAAACCTGTTACTCACCGGAACACTTCTAACCGGTTTTGTCTTCGTGCAGGATATGTTCGCACAAGGTAAAGCACACAAGGGCATTCTTTCCTTCATTGCTTGGATTGTTTACTCAGTGCTTCTATGGGGCCACTATCGTAAAGGTTGGCGTGGTCGTAAAGTTACATGGTTTGCCGTCGCTGGCGCAACCTTACTGACCCTTGCCTATTTTGGCAGTCGCTTTGTTCGCGAGATAATCTTGAACTAGTTGATTAAGAAAGGTGCATCTGATGCACCTTTCTTTTACAATGTTCAGTTCTTTTTTTGAAATTGACTTCACTGACAAATTAGGTCATAAATTAACCAAACATAACAAGGAAAAGATAAGCTTTGGACGACATATCAACGGGTATCTTATTTGCGCTACTCGCGTGTCTTATTGTTATTTCAGGATATTTTTCAGGTTCAGAGACAGGGATGATGTCTCTAAACCGCTACCGACTCAAACACCTTGCCAACCATGGTCATAAAGGTGCTAAACGCGTAGAAAAACTGCTTGATCGCCCTGATCGACTGATTGGTTTAATCTTAATCGGCAATAACCTAGTAAATATTCTTGCCTCAGCGATTGCCACTATTCTCGGTATGCGTTTATTTGGGGATTTAGGCGTCGCTATTGCGACCGGTGCCCTCACCCTCGTCATACTCGTCTTCGCAGAAGTGACCCCAAAAACCCTTGCTGCTCTGTATCCTGAAAAGGTTTCTTACGCTAGTAGTATCTTGCTCACGATTCTAATGAAGGTGCTGTCACCTCTTGTTTTACTGGTCAATTTTATCACCAATGGTTTTATCCGCTTACTTGGCATAAAGGCAAACCACGGTGCCGAAGACCCGCTGAGCTCTGAAGAATTAAGAACCGTTGTAAATGAAGCCGGCAGTTTAATCCCTCGCCGCCACCAAGACATGCTGATATCGATTCTCGACCTCGAGCATGTCACCGTTAACGACATTATGGTGCCTCGCAATGAGATTACCGGTATTGATATCAACGATGACTGGAAATCTATCGTACGTCAGTTAACCCACTCTCCGCATGGTCGAGTTGTTCTATATCGCGATAAGATAGATGAAGTGGTGGGTATGTTACGTTTACGTGAGTCTTACCGCCTGATGTTGGAAAAAAATGAGTCGACGAAAGAGACACTTTTGCGTGCGGCGGATGAAGTCTACTTTATTCCAGAAAGTACGCCTCTCAATGTCCAATTACTCAAGTTCCAACGCAATAAAGAGCGCATCGGTTTAATTGTCGACGAATATGGCGATATTATCGGCTTGATTACCTTAGAAGATATTCTTGAAGAGATCGTAGGGGAATTTACCACCTCTATTGCACCAAGTCTGTCCGATGAGATCAGCCCACAAGGTGATGGTAGCTTCCTGATTGAGGGCAGCGCCAATATCCGAGATATCAATAAAGGACTTAAGTGGTCTCTACCGACTGATGGACCTAGAACCTTGAACGGCCTAATCCTTGAGCATTTAGAAGATATCCCAGAAAGTCACCTCAGCGTGCAAGTATCTGGACACCCGATGGAGATCGTCGAGTTGGAAGAGAACCGCATCAAGCAGGTAAAAGTCTTTCCAAAACTGAAGTCGAAATAAATCGATTTCATTGAACCACATTCAAGATCAAAAAAGCCTTGGACTGACCAAGGCTTTTTAATACTCAGAGGAAAACGTTAGTCTTCAGTAACACTGAATAAGTTTTCCATATTCAGACCTTGCTTGATAAGAATTTCTCTTAATCGACGTAGGCCTTCTACCTGAATTTGGCGCACTCGCTCGCGAGTTAGATTGATCTCACGTCCTACTTCTTCGAGCGTTGAAGGCTCATAGCCAAGTAGGCCAAAGCGACGGGCTAACACTTCTTTCTGCTTAGGGTTAAGTTCGTCTAACCAATGAATCAGAGAATCTCTAATATCGTCATCCTGCGTGGAGACCTCTGGATCTGAGTTATTGACATCCGGAATGATATCCAGCAAGGCTTTTTCGCCATCCCCACCGATCGGTGTATCAACCGAGCTTATACGCTCATTCAAACGCAGCATCTTACTGACATCATCAACTGGCTTATCGAGTTGTGTTGCAATCTCTTCAGCGGTTGGTTCATGATCGAGTTTCTGTGATAGTTCACGCGCTGTGCGCAGATAGATGTTTAGCTCTTTGACAACATGGATAGGTAAACGGATAGTGCGAGTTTGATTCATCAAAGCACGTTCAATGGTTTGGCGGATCCACCAAGTCGCATAAGTAGAGAATCTAAATCCACGTTCTGGATCAAATTTCTCAACCGCTCGGATCAAACCAAGATTGCCCTCTTCGATAAGATCTAATAGAGCAAGGCCACGATTGCTGTAACGTCGGGAAATTTTTACAACTAGACGCAGATTACTTTCTATCATGCGTTTACGTGCAGCCTCATCGCCACGAAGAGCGCGCCTCGCGTATAGAACTTCTTCTTCTGCTGTGAGTAGTGGAGAAAAGCCAATTTCGCCTAAGTAAAGCTGTGTCGCATCCAAGCTTTTGCTTGATGCATCAAACTCTTCTTTGACGTCCTCAGTTAAATCTAATTTGGTGGATTCGGTAGTTTGAAACGTATCCATCGTTTCGTCACTAACTTCGAATGGTTCGACTTTCGTTGCTGCATTGCTGATACTCATAGCGCCTCCCCCTGGCGAGCTAGCAAGACATTACTACGTCTAATGTCGCTATTTTACTCTAAACAGTAAATTTTATGGTAAGTAGCGTTTTGGATTGACTGACTTACCTTGATAGCGAATTTCAAAGTGCAAACGAACACTACTGGCTCCGGAGCTGCCCATTGTTGCAATCTTTTGGCCTGCTTTTACACTCTGTCCTTCGTGTACTAGCAACCGATCATTATGTGCATATGCACTGAGGTAATTGTCGTTATGTTTAATAATCACGAGATTACCGTAACCGCGTAGCGCATTGCCTGAATAAACGACGGTGCCACCTGCTGTTGATACGATAGATTGACCACGCTGTCCTGCGATATCAATACCTTTGTTCCCTTGATCTCCAGCAGAGAAGTTTTTGATTACTCTCCCTTTTGTTGGCCATAACCACTTGGAAATTTTGTTGTTGTTTGAAGTTGATTTACTGGCTGTGTTGGTCACTTTTTGTTTGTCGTTAGAACCAACATACTCCTTTGATTTCGATTGATCAACCTTCTTAGGAGGATCTTTTTTAACCTGTGTTTGATTGTTTTTTGTACTACTTGGAGTAACCTTTTGATTAGAGTTTTTACTCGATACCGTGCTCGTTTGTGGTTTCGACGGTACTGCTGCAACCGCGATTGCAGCTCCAGCACCTGTGCCACCATAGGCTGGAGCATTGTATGCAGGTTGCCATAGCTTAAGCTTCTGACCGGGGTAAATCGTGTAAGGCGCTTTTAATGAGTTGTAGCTAATTATCTCATTAACATCCTTATCAGTAACATAAGCAATGAAATATAGCGTGTCGCCTTTTTCTACCTGATAGTAACTACCTCGATAACTGCCACGAGAAACAGAGCCATAGTCTTTTTGAAGACCAGATACTGGTGCAGGCGAATGAGCAGCACATCCAAATAACATACTGCTTAATCCAAGAATGAGAAGTAAGACGATACAACGCTTCATTACTATGCAAGGTCACCCGCGACTAAAGGAACAAAACGCACCATCTCAATGATCTCTGAACTGAATTGATCATCTTGGCGAGTGATCTTTAACAGTTGCTGCTCTTCTGTTCCAACCGGGATAACCATAATACCTTTATTATTCAGTTGCTCTAGTAATGCAGAGGGCACCGATTCGGCTGCCGCTGTGACGATAATGGCATCAAACGGTCCCTTGGCTGGCCAGCCTTGCCAACCATCGCCATGCTTAGTCGATACATTATATATATCTAACTGTTTAAGGCGCCTTTTCGCTTCCCACTGCAATGCTTTAATACGTTCGATAGAGTAAACATGATCGACAAGCTGCGCTAACACCGCAGTCTGATAACCCGACCCCGTTCCTATCTCAAGAACACGACTGTCTCTGCTTAGCTCTAACATTTCTGTCATTTTAGCGACAATGTAGGGCTGTGAAATTGTCTGTCCCTGACCAATAGGCAACGCGTTATTATCATAGGCTTGGTGCATCATCGCTTGAGAGACAAATTGCTCTCTAGGAAGGCGATAAATAGCATCAAGTACCTTTTTATCTTGTATGCCACTCGCGACAAGAAAGTCGATTAATCTGTCAGCATGTGGATTGACCATTGTTACTTATCCTTTAACCAATTATCCATACTCGCAAGAGACTCATGGGCCGTAAGATCGACTTGAAGCGGAGTGATGGACACGTAACCGCGTTCAATGGCAAAAAAGTCGGTACCTTCACCCGCATCTTGTTCTTTGCCTGGAGGACCAAGCCAATAAATATCATGACCACGCGGATCTTTCTGCTTAATCATTGCTTCTGCGTGATGGCGCGCACCAAGTCGAGTCACCACAGTGCCTTTCAGCTGTTCAGGCTTCACATCAGGAACATTAACATTCAGTAAACGGTTCGTTGGGATCGGTGATCGAGCATGCTGAGCAACCATTTGACGCGCAATATTGGCGGCAGTTCCAAAATGATGTTTGCCAACTAAAGAGAAAGCAATGGCTTGAACACCAAGAAAATGACCTTCCATCGCTGCCGCAACCGTGCCTGAATAGAGCACATCATCACCGAGGTTCGCACCATGATTAATGCCCGTTAAAACAAGATCAGGCAGTTGATCTTTCATCAATTCGTTGAGAGCAAAATGAACACAATCCGTCGGCGTACCTTGCACAGAATAGACCTGTGGAGCTATTTGATTCACTCGCAAAGGCTGCTCTAACGTCAGAGAGTTGGAAGCTCCTGAACGGTTACGGTCAGGGGCAACAATCGTCACCTCTGCCATATCACGTAGCGCATCTGCCAGAGTATGAATGCCTTCTGCATGCACGCCATCATCGTTACTGATCAATATTCTCAGACGTCTATCGCTCATTGGTATTGGCGCTCCACTTCGATCTCTTCAATGAGTTCTCGAATAATCGCTGTCGCGAAACAACCAGCGTCCAGAGAGAAGGTTAGCGTTACATTATCTCCCTCGACTTCCCAACTCAGATCTTGAGGCATCAAGCCAATTTCACGACGATCATGGCGCATTCTATTGCCACGAATCAATGCCATCAGATCGGGTTCCGCATCTAAATGAGGTTGCTCAAGCGTTAAAGCCTGATTCTTGGTAGGCAGTTCATTGTCACCGGCCAAAGCCGCTGTAAGCTGGACATCCCCTTGCATCAACTGGCTATTGACTTGATCTAAGCTGTCAAGTTCAACGGTTTGTAATGCGTTATCTTGTAGGATCAAATCACCATCGACAGCTTGCGTGAATAGACCTTTTTCAATCCGCTCAGAAACAATGCGGTTAAAAATCCATGAACGAGCCGCAGAAAGGTACAGACTGCGTTTGTTTTGGTTGCGCGTGCGAACATTTTCACGTCCCCAGCGTCTTGCCTCGCTAAGGTTGTTGCCTTGATTACCAAAACGCTGACTACCAAAATAATTTGGCACACCGGCTTTACTCACCGCTTCTAGGCGCTGTAAAACATCAGCGACATCGGTGACTTCCGAGAGAGTGATAACAAATTGGTTCCCAACCAGATCGCCTGGACGTAACTTCTTGTTATGTCTATCTGTCGCCAATATCTCTATGTTCGGATATTGAGCAAGGAACGAAGAGAAGTCAGGCGTATCACCTTTAGGTAGATGAATGCTCAACCACTGCTCTGTAACAGCATGGCGATCTTTTAGACCAGCCCAACTGACATCCTTAGATTTTACACCACATACCTTTGCCAACTCGTTAGCGACAAAGCTGGTGTTTTCCCCACTTTTACGGATGCGCACCATTAAATGCTCACCACTGCCAGTAAACTCAAAACCAAGATCTTCATTAACTTGGAAATGTTCTGGTTTGGCTTTTAGCTTACCTTTAGACGTTGGCTTACCATTTAAGTACGCCAATGAAGATAGAATATCAGACATAGTATTTTCCATACTGAACGAAGGATTGCTGTCGCATCCCCACGTTCAATAAGCTTTGTTATTCTTTAACAAGCAACACAACTGCTTCCGTTGCGATGCCTTCTTTTCGCCCAGTAAAACCAAGGCGTTCTGTGGTTGTTGCCTTGACATTAATATTAGTCAAATCGGTCTCAAGGTCTTGGGCTATAACTTGACACATAGCGTCGATATAAGGCGCCATTTTAGGGGCTTGGGCAATAATCGTAATATCCACATTACCTAAAATATAGCCTTGTTGACGTACTCTCCGGTACACATCACGCAGCAAATCTCGACTGTTGGCGCCTTTCCATTTGTCATCCGTATCTGGAAAGTGTCGACCAATGTCTCCAGCAGCAATCGCACCAAGCAATGCATCACATAAAGCATGTAAAGCCACATCACCATCGGAATGAGCAATCAACCCTTGTTCATAGGGGACCTCGACACCGCCAATAACAACGGGACCTTCTCCACCAAATTTATGTACATCAAAGCCGTGGCCAATTCGAATCATGAGTTATCCTTTATTTCTCGTCAGATAAAACTCGGCTAACGCTAAATCTTCCGGTTGAGTTATTTTTATATTGTCAGCTCGGCCATGAACCAAAGCTGGCTTCTCCCCAAGCCATTCAATAGCAGACGCTTCGTCAGTAATTGGGACACCTTGGTCTAGTGCTTGCGACAAAGCATATCTAAGCGGTTGAGTTTTAAAAAGTTGTGGTGTTAATGCATGCCACAATGCTTCCCTATCAACGGTGTGGTCGATATTTTGTTGAGCATTCGCTCGTTTCATCGTATCTCTGACTGGCGTAGCAAGAATGCCACCGAGTTGATTGGTAACCGCTACTTCAATCAGATTATCGATGTCATTTAGGTCAACACAAGGTCTCGCCGCATCGTGAACCATTGCCCACTGCGCTAACTGATTACTCTCGATGTAATCAAGGGCTGATAGCACAGAGTCCGCTCTTTCCTTGCCTCCAGAGACTCTTATCACCTCTGGATTATTCGCCAAACTGAGTTGAGGAAAATATGGGTCATCATCACTGATGGCGACAATAACTTTGTCGACTAATGTGTGAGTTAAGAGCTTCTCAACAGTATGCTCAAGAATGGTTTTTCCTGATATTTTAAGATACTGCTTTGGACGATCTGCCTGCATGCGACTGCCGACACCCGCAGCAGGAACCACCGCCACAATGGAGAGTGAAGAGGTTAACGTCATTTAATTATTCTCTCCAACGATACGATAGAAAGTCTCACCTTCTTTAATCATACCTAGCTCATGCCTAGCACGTTCTTCGATAGCATCTAGGCCTTGGCGTAAATCGTCTATTTCTGCGAACATTTCATTGTTTCTAGCTTGAAGATTGTTATTCACTTGATGCTGAACCTGCGTTTCAGCGTTCACGGCTTGAAAATCTGAAATACCGTTTTTGCCAAACCACAGTTCAAATTGTAGCCAGCCAAGAATCAAGCATAAGGTCAGTGCAAAAATTCGCATATGATTAATCAAAGAAGAGAAAGATCAAGACCACATATATACCACAATGTCGCTGCTGGCGCGAGATTGGGCTATGTGGTCTTAGTTAAGATCATGTTGAAAATGAGTTCGTTAGTTCAGTGTCAAAAACGCAATAAGTCCGACACCAAGTAGCAAACGGTAAATCACAAATGGGGTCATTCCCATACGAGAAATTAATTTCAAGAAGAAGTGAATACAAATATATGCACTAATAAATGACGTAACGATTCCCGTCATCAGGAAGCCGAAATGAATGGGCTCACCACTAGTTACTAATTTGAGACCTAAGTAACCACCCGCAAGCAGAATAATTGGGATAGACATTAGAAATGAGAAACGCGCTGCCGCTTCTCTAGTAAATCCGAGATAAAGTGCGGCGGTAATTGTCGCACCTGAGCGAGAGGTTCCAGGGATCATTGCCAAAGCCTGGCTGATACCGATAAACAGAGCTTTCTTCCAATCGGCACTATATTCATCATCCACTAACTTGGCATTTTTATCGACAAACCACAGCAGCAAGCCAAAAACGATGGTTGTTGTCGCAATGACCCATGCGCTACGCAAGTAGATTTCAATAAAGTCCTTCATCAGTAGGCCAAAGACACAAGCCGGAATCGTCGCTAAAACTATCATCCACGACAGTTTTGACTCTTTGCTTCGCTCTCCCTTAAAAATGGAGGCAAAGAAAGCAGAAAGAAGACTAATAACTTCATTGCGGAAGTAAATCACCACCGCGGCTAACGTACCAACATGGACGGCAACATCAAAAGCCAGGCCTTGATCTTCCCAACCTAAAATTGCCGAAGGTAGAATTAGATGCGCTGAACTCGAAATGGGCAAGAATTCCGTCAAACCCTGAATTAGAGCCAGAATAAAGGCTTCAAAGTAACTCATTAAAATCTCATCTTTTTTATTAGCTAAACCACATAGGAACAGGCTCTAGAACAACATCAAAATGGGATTGCTGCCAGATTTGTTCAATCGTTCGTCCATCTTGAGGCACAACCAGCTGTGGACAAAGCTCCACCAAAGGCTCGAGAACAAAAGCATATTTAAAAATATCGCTGCGTGGTAATTGCGGCTTTTCGCTGGAAACCTGTTCACCAAACAAAATAATGTCGAGGTCGACCGTTCTTGGCTCAAACTTACCCGCGTCCACCGCGCGCCCCCATTTCAGCTCAATATCTCTCAATTGACGTGAAAATTCTGTCAATGTAAGTGATGTTTTGATCTCTGCCACTAAGTTGTAGAAGGCATGGCTTTCAAAACCAACGGCTTCGCATTCGAAAATCGTCGAAAGACGAATATCCTGCCCGAGAGCGCTAAGCTCTTCAATCGCCGCTTGAATATGCTTGCGTCGATCGATATTCGATCCTATGCCAACATAAGCGGTTATCATGCAACGCCTCGTTCGATGATAACACCCACTCCTTTAGCTTGTGGTACAGCTCCTGGCTTGGTTAAACGAATCTTAATCCAAGGCACATTGAAACGCGTCATGATCAACTCAGCGATCTCTTCTGCAACACGCTCAACAAGCAGGAAACGTCCACCTTCAATATACGATAGAACGGCGGAACTCACCTGAGCATAATCGAGAGCATCAACAACATCATCGCTTTTACCTGCCGGACGATTGTCATGAGCCATTTCAATATCAAGCACTAACTTTTGCTTAATCTCTTGCTCCCAGTCGTATACACCGATCGTAGTAATTACTTCCAATTGCTCGATAAATACTTTGTCCATCTGTTACTTCCTTAGAGGTCGGATACCCAAATCAGGTAAAAAGTCGTACAATTTCTGCCTCAAACCTCGTACATGTGTAGTTTGAGAGCGTCAAGCGCGATATGATATCAGTTACTTGCTTGGCTAACACCTGTTTCGGACGAGTTCTCTACTATGACCCCACTAGCACTGGTTATGATCATTTCAGCCTATCTACTAGGCTCGATCTCGAGTGCGGTTTTAATTTGTCGTATTTTGAGATTGCCGGATCCACGAGGAGTGGGTTCGAACAATCCGGGCGCAACGAATGTTCTTCGAATCGGTGGCAAGAAAGCCGCGGTTGCTGTCTTACTCTGTGACATGCTGAAAGGCACCATACCCGTTTGGGGTGGTTACTTTTTAGGTATTGATCCCATTATGCTAGGCGTGATTGCCATAGCGGCTTGCTTAGGACATATGTACCCTATTTTCTTCCATTTTAAAGGCGGAAAAGGCGTAGCAACTGCACTGGGCGCGATCGCTCCTATTGGATTAGATCTGACCGCTATGATTATTGCTACGTGGATCGCTGTTGCTTTTTTGTTTCGATATTCTTCACTCGCGGCACTTGTCACTGTATTGCTCGCACCGTTCTACACTTGGATGATAAAGCCACAATATACTCTGCCAGTCGCCATGCTGTGCTGTCTGATCATTTTCAGACACCATCAGAATATAAAACGCCTATTGGAAGGTACTGAACCTAAAGTCGGTGAAAAGAAGAATGGATTAAATAAAGCCTCATAACGAGGCTTTATTTTTGGATGGCGAACAACTTTAAGCGTGAATTCTGTCTAGGAAATTTTTCAGCATTTCTGTGACAAATTCCGGCTGTTCAAGATTCGAGATATGCCCAGCCCTCGGGATCTGAATGAGTTCTGAACCACTAATGCAATCGTGCATAAGATAAGACTCTAGCACTGGGCGAGGTTTATCTTCCTGCCCAACTGCAATCAGCACCGGCAGAGCAAACTTCTCAATATCCTCAATCTGATCTCGACGACCAAACACCATTCGCCCTACGCGTGCGACCTCTACAGCTTTCTCACCTTTCAATGCCAGCAGAGATTGAACGAACTGATCCATCAATTGAGGGTTATCTTGTTGAACATTATTGGCAAAAAATAGCGGCGTGACGGCTTCGGCAATCGGTGCAGGCACCGCTTGTGCCTGACAGATGGCATCGAGCATCGCAAAATACTTTTTATGGGTAACTTCAGGCTCCAAGCCAACAAATGTATCCATAAGAACTAAGGCATTCACACGCTGCGGCGCGAGTGAGACAAGTTCAGTCCCCCACATTCCCCCAACCGATAAACCAACCAGTGAGAAAGTTTCAATATCTAGGTGATCCATCAACGCAAGAATTTGCTGAGCGTAGTCAGTCAGTGAGCGTGTTGAACTAGGAGCAAAGTCAGAATCACCATGTGCCCACAACTCAGGGACAATACAACGATAGTGTTGGCTCAATGCCTCAACCTGCGGAGCCCACATTTGGCTGTCCCACAAGTAGCTGTGACCAAAAACAATCACAGGTCCTTGACCTACATCCTGATAGGCCATTTCACAGCCATCAATGGCAAACTTATTCATCTTTTGTATTCCAGATATTATTTCAAAAGTGCAGCCTATCATTATTTGGGTAATGAAGAGCTCGGAGCTTAGATATAGCAAGGTCGCCCAATGAGGCGACCTTTTTTATGCATCGTTAGATTATGCAATAGACTCAAGTTGGTCGATCGGCCAACGTGGCACCGCTTGAACGGAAAGATCGGCGACTTCACCATTTTTTAGACGCTGCATACCTGCGTAAGCGATCATCGCGCCATTGTCGGTACAGAACTCGGTTCTAGGGTAGTAAACTTCGCCGCCGATTTTCTTCGCAAGATGTTCTAAATCGGCACGTAATCTGCGGTTAGCACTAACGCCACCAGCAATTACGATACGCTTGAATCCTGTTTGTTCCAGTGCACGCTTACACTTGATAGTTAAGGTTGCACACACTGCCTCTTCAAACGCAAGGGCGATATCTGCACGCGTTTGCTCATCATCGCCATTCGCTGCAATGGTATTCGCGGTAAAAGTTTTTAAACCAGAAAAACTCATATCTAGACCCGGACGATCTGTCATTGGTCGTGGAAACTTGAAGCGACCAGGCGTGCCTTTTTCGGCCAATTTCGATAGCAGTGGACCTCCAGGATAATCGAGCCCCATCAGTTTCGCGGTTTTGTCGAACGCTTCACCTGCTGCATCATCAATCGATTCACCCAGAATCTTGTATTCACCGATGCCTTTAACTTCAACCATCATAGAGTGTCCACCCGACACTAACACCGCAACAAACGGGAAAGGAGGTGGATTGTCTTCCAGCATCGGAGCAAGTAGGTGGCCTTCCATATGATGCACAGGAACCGCCGGAACTCCCCAAGCATAAGCAAGGCTGCGACCGATTGTTGCGCCGACTAACAACGCCCCCACAAGACCAGGGCCTGCCGTGTAAGCAACGCCGTCAATATCTTTTGGAGTCAGATTTGCCTCAGCCATAGCGGCCTTGATCAACGGAATTGTTTTCTTAACGTGATCACGAGAAGCCAGTTCAGGAACGACACCACCGTAATCGGCGTGAAGTTTTACCTGACTATAAAGCTGATGAGAAAGTAGCCCCTTCTCATCATCATAAATAGCAATTCCCGTTTCATCACAAGAGGTTTCGATACCAATAATGCGCATGGTTTACCCTGGATGTCTTTGTCTCAAATTCAAAATTGGCGCAATCTTACCGCGCCTTAGCTTCTCAAACAAATTTTGTGCAAACTCTACCCAACAAAATACTTTACAAAGCCAGTGTGATCGGATTAAAATTCCGCACCATTTTTGATCAAGCTGATTGTAGACCTAGCGACTAAGTTAGGTACTGTGAAGTCAGCATTAACGAATTAACCCCTGAGGTGAAAGGCATATGCCAGTAGTTAAAGTACGTGAAAACGAACCGTTCGACGTTGCACTACGTCGTTTCAAACGCTCTTGCGAAAAAGCAGGTATCCTTTCTGAAGTGCGTCGTCGTGAGCACTACGAAAAACCAACTACAGTTCGCAAACGCGCTAAAGCAGCAGCTCAAAAGCGTCACGCTAAGAAGCTTGCTCGCGAAAACGCTCGTCGCGTTCGCCTGTACTAATAACTAAGTCCTAAAGGATTCTAGTTATGGCTCTGATTGAAAAACTCAAAGAAGAGCAAAAATTAGCGATGAAAGCCAAGGACAAAGCGCGCCTTGGCACTATCCGTTTAGCTCTGTCAGCAATTAAGCAACGTGAAGTAGACGAACAGATTACTCTGAACGACGACGACATTCTTGCTGTTCTGACTAAAATGGTTAAACAACGTCGCGACTCTGTCGCTCAATTTGAAGCAGCTAATCGTCAAGATTTAGCTGATGCAGAGAAAGCTGAAATTACCGTACTTGAGGAATTTATGCCTCAACCACTCACTGACGATGAGGTAGCAGCATTGGTTGACAATGCGATTGCTGAATCAGGTGCTGCGGGCATGCAAGACATGGGTAAAGTAATGGGCGTTCTTAAACCTCAAATTCAAGGGCGTGCAGATATGGGTAAAGTAAGTGGTTTAGTTCGCTCTAAACTGGCTTAATCTCCCAAATCAATTGCAACAAGCCGTGCTATCCTTCGGAATGCGCGGCTTGTTTGTATCTACTCTTTCATTTTTTGTTAGTGCGTTTTTCTAAGGTTTTATGGCAGGACACATCCCTCGTAGTTTCATTGATGACCTCCTCGCTCGACTCGATATTGTCGACATTGTTGACGCTCGCGTAAAACTTAAGAAAAAAGGCAAAAACTACGGCGCTTGCTGCCCTTTCCACAACGAAAAAACGCCGTCTTTCAGCGTCTCTCAAGAAAAACAGTTCTATCATTGCTTTGGCTGTGGTGCACACGGTAACGCCATTGATTTTATGATGGAGTATGAACGCTTAGAGTTTGTCGAGGCGATTGAAGAACTCGCCTCTTACCTCGGATTGGACGTTCCTAGAGAACAAAGACAAGGCGGTGGTTTTCAATCCAACCAACCGCGAGCCAATACGGAACAAAAGCGTAATCTATACGACATTATGGGCAGCATTGCTCAGTTTTATCGTGATCAGCTCAAACTGCCTAAAAGCAAAATAGCCATTGATTATCTGAAAGATCGTGGGTTGTCCGGCCAAATTGTACAGAAATTTGGTATTGGATATATAGCCGATGAATGGGACTTAGTACGCAAGAATTTTGGTCAAACACAGCAAACGCAAGATATGTTGGTTACTGGCGGTATGCTGATCGAAAACGATAATGGCAATCGCTACGACCGTTTTCGTGGACGTGTGATGTTTCCAATTCGAGATCGCCGTGGACGAGTGATTGGATTTGGTGGCCGTGTTATTGGCGACGGCACGCCTAAATACCTAAACTCTCCAGAGACGCCGATCTTCCATAAAGGCAAAGAGCTTTACGGCCTTTATGAAGTCATGCAAGCATACCGAGAGCCACCACAAATCTTAGTGGTTGAAGGCTATATGGATGTGGTTGCTTTGGCCCAGTATGGCGTGGATTACTCCGTCGCTTCGCTAGGTACATCGACAACAGGTGATCATATACAGCTGCTTTTCCGCCAAACAAATACCGTGGTGTGTTGTTATGATGGTGACAGAGCGGGTAAAGAAGCCGCGTGGCGCGCTCTTGAAAATGCGCTTCAGTATTTAAAAACCGGTAACACGCTTAAATTTTTGTTCCTACCTGATGGCGAAGACCCCGATAGCTTTGTCCGTGCACACGGTAAAGAAGCATTGGAACAAAAAATTGAGCAGGCTACTCCACTTTCAAGCTATCTATTTGATAACCTGATCGAAATCCATCAGTTAAACCTTGGGAGCCATGAAGGTAAGTCGGCGCTAAGGGCACACGCCAGTGCGCTTATTGACAAGATTCCAGATCCCTATTTTCAAGAGTTACTTGAAAAACTCTTAGATGAAAGAACAGGATTTGATAATAGGCTTCGCCAAGCTCGCAAAAAAAACACAGAGACTCGACCTCAGCCACATAAAGAGATCAAGCGCACACCAATGCGTGAAGTGATCGCTTTGCTTATTCAAAATCCGAACTATGCTGATATGGTACCGGATCTCTCAACTGTGAGAGAGTTAACAGTGCCTGGTCTAAGTTTATTTGTCGAAGTGCTTGAATATTGTCACCAGCACCCCAATATAACTACGGGCCAGCTACTTGAGCGCTGGCGAAATAGTAGCCATGAGGCATTGTTGTCACGTCTAGCTGGGTGGGAAATCCCCCTCGACGAAGACAACGAAAAAGATATATTTTTAGACTCGCTGGACAAAATTCTTGCCCAGTGTGTTGAAAAGCAAATTGAAAATCTGCAGGCCAAAGAAAGAAGCGTCGGTTTATCAACCGAAGAGAAACGGGAGCTACTAGCGTTAATGCTAGATTTAAAAGCGTAACCCTATTCAGATAGTCAGCAATCAATTAATTTGTTAAGATGTGTGGTTTGCAACTCGCATACTAATTCCTTCACCAGATACTAAGTTGGATACCGTCTATGGATCAAAATCCGCAGTCACAGCTAAAACAACTTGTCATTAAAGGCAAGGAACAAGGCTATCTGACCTACGCAGAAGTAAACGACCACCTGCCAGCAGAAATCGTCGATTCAGAGCAGGTCGAAGATATCATTCAAATGATCAACGACATGGGCATCCGAGTAGTAGAAACTGCTCCTGATGCTGATGATCTTGCACTGAATGATGACGATACAATTACCGATGAAGATGCTGCAGAAGCCGCAGCGGCTGCGCTATCTAGCGTAGAAAATGAGATCGGCCGTACTACAGACCCTGTTCGCATGTACATGCGTGAAATGGGTACTGTTGAACTATTGACTCGTGAAGGCGAGATCGATATTGCTAAGCGTATTGAAGATGGTATTAACCAAGTTCAAAATGCAGTGGCAGAGTATCCGGGCACTATCCCATACATCCTCGAGCAATTTGATAAAGTTCAAGCTGAAGAGCTACGTCTGACCGACCTAATTACCGGTTTCGTTGATCCAGATGCAGATGAAACAACAGCACCGACAGCGACGCACATCGGTTCTGAGCTTGCTGAATCTGATCTTGAAGATGAAGACGCAGATTCAGACGACGAAGATGTGGATGACGACGAAACCGAAGAGGAAGAAGATACAGGTATTGATCCTGAACTTGCTCTAGAGAAGTTTACTTCGCTACGTAACACTTTCCAAAACTTCCAGCTAGCGTGCAATGAATACGGTGGTGAAAGTTCAAAAGCACAAGCCGCTCACGAGCTTGTGTTAGATGTGTTCAAAGAGTTCCGTCTAACTCCAAAACAGTTCGACTACCTAGTTGAAGAGCTACGCACTTCAATGGAACGTGTACGTACTCAAGAGCGTCTTATCATGAAGGCAGCGGTTGAGTATGGCAAAATGCCGAAGAAATCATTCATCACGCTATTCACGGGTAATGAATCAAGTGATGCATGGCTTGACGAGATCTTAGCGTCTGATAAACCATACGCCGAAAAAATTCGTCGCAGTGAAGAAGATATTCGCCGTTCAATTTCAAAACTGAAAATGATCGAAGAAGAAACTTCTCTGACAGTTCAAAGCATCAAAGATATCAGCCGTCGTATGTCTATCGGTGAAGCGAAAGCTCGTCGTGCGAAGAAAGAGATGGTTGAAGCGAACTTACGTCTGGTTATTTCTATCGCTAAGAAATACACCAACCGCGGCCTACAATTCTTGGATCTTATCCAAGAAGGTAACATCGGCCTGATGAAAGCAGTAGATAAGTTCGAATATCGTCGTGGTTACAAGTTCTCAACTTACGCCACTTGGTGGATTCGTCAGGCAATTACTCGCTCGATTGCAGACCAAGCTCGTACGATTCGTATTCCGGTTCACATGATTGAAACCATCAACAAACTGAACCGTATCTCTCGTCAAATGCTACAAGAGATGGGCCGTGAGCCTCTGCCAGAAGAGCTAGCAGAGCGCATGCAAATGCCTGAAGATAAGATTCGTAAAGTACTTAAAATCGCTAAAGAGCCAATCTCTATGGAGACACCAATCGGTGACGACGAAGATTCGCATCTAGGTGATTTTATCGAGGATACTACGCTAGAACTGCCTCTAGACTCTGCAACCGCAACCAGTCTAAAAGTAGCAACTAAAGATGTTCTAGCAGGTTTGACTCCGCGTGAAGCGAAAGTACTGCGTATGCGTTTTGGTATCGACATGAACACTGACCATACTTTAGAAGAAGTAGGTAAGCAGTTTGACGTAACTCGTGAACGTATCCGTCAGATCGAAGCAAAAGCACTGCGTAAACTTCGTCACCCTAGCCGCTCAGAAACTCTACGCAGCTTCCTAGACGAATAGTCGATAGCTTATTTTCTCGACAATTGATTAAAAGGTGGGCTAAAGCTCACCTTTTTTATATCTATTCGATTTAAGTGGATAAAAACTAAGCGCATTTATACCCGTTACTGGCTAGACAGCTAGATCCTCATCCCCTATAATCATTGCCCTATAAGGCCCCTTAGCTCAGTGGTTAGAGCAGTCGACTCATAATCGATTGGTCCCCAGTTCAAGTCTGGGAGGGGCCACCAAATTCTAGAAGGTTAGTAAGCCTAGTGTTTACTAACCTTTTTTTTGTACCTGACGATTTTGGGTCAGGTAAGCCCCGATCGCGCACTCTTCTCTGTTTTCTCCGAATACTACGCTGTTGCCAAATGTGTCCTTCTGGATGATAAAACTCTCTCATAGAGAACGAAGAGAGGTATTAAACTCGCAAACCAACCATAAGTAACTTAAATTGCACTTATAGACAATTTCTTATACAGTCAATACAAAAGTGAGTTATAGTGAACTTATATATTAAGACGAACCCAATAGTGACAAAAGTACATTAAAAGGCACTTATGAAAAAAGGCAAGATGGTAAAGGCACAACCTATGCCTGATTTGAATACCGAGTTCAGTATGGAAACGCTGGGGAGCGCCATTCGCTCAAAGCGTACCGATAGAGGCTGGCGTATTGATGATCTCGCTTCAAAAGCCAACTTATCTCGTAGAACCGTCATGAAGGTAGAAAAAGGCGATACCAGTGTCACCTTTGCCAATGTACTCGTCCTCATGGACATCTTAGGGCTATCGCTACGCCTTATCGATTTAAACCTATTTGTTCGTCCACATAGCCAAATAACCTCCCAAGCTGAAAACAGCGTGAGAAGCAATGAGGACGGTTGGTATGAGTAAGTTACAACAGTTAGACGTGTTTATCGGTACGAATACCAAAATTGGTCGCTTGATTCTTCCTGTCGGAACAGAGACAGAATTCTCATTCATCTATGAAGATGAATGGAAACACACTGGTTTCCCGATTTCGCCACACATCCCTTTCGATGATCGGGCTTCGCCACGTAGTATTGAGAACTACCTCAGAAATCTCCTTCCTGAAGGAGAAGCCTTTGAGGAAATGATACAAAACACCACTATCTCCAAAAGCAACACGTTCGGGCTGATTCGTAAGCTTGGTGCGGAAACATCTGGCGCACTATCTTTTCGAGTTCCAAGCTCGGAACTTGGGGAAACCAGTTTTAGATCTGTTCCTGATGATGAACTAATAGAACGACTAGAGCGAAATCTAGCGCCATTAGTGTATTGGGACGGTAAGGTTCGCCTTTCGGTTGCTGGTGTGCAAAACAAGTTAAACTTACTTAAGCGCGGTGATGAATGGGGGTTTGGTGAAGGCAAATTAAGTTCGAACTACATTCTGAAGTTTGAAAGCGGTAGAGCACCGTGTATTGCTGTTAATGAGTTCTTTTGCATGACATTAGCCAAGCTAGCAGGTTTGGACGTCGCTAATGTTGAGTTAACTCGCATTGGGAGGACTAGGACACTGATCATAGAGCGGTTCGATCGTGCCTATATCGAGGCTCGTGATGTCGTTCAACGAAGACATGTGATTGATGGCTGTCAGGCAACTGACTTACCTCCAGGTTACAAATACGAGCGTCAGAATGGGGATGAAGGCGATGGCGTATATATGCGTGATGGCGTTTCTTTCCCACGCCTACTGAGCGTCAAAACCATAGACACGGTCATCACTAACCTAAAGCTCACTCAATGGATGCTCTTTAATCTAGCAACGCTAAACTACGATGCTCATGGTAAAAATATTAGCTTCTTCGTCACCCCTAAAGGCCTTGAACTGACCCCTTTTTATGATTTAGTCAACATAGAAGCTATCGCTCAAGAGGGAGCAAAACGCAACTCACAAAGCGGTAAATTGTCTGCTGATGAGGGGCGTGCCGCCAGTATCCCTCAATATTTTGCAATGTCGATTGGGGATTGGGAAAGCGAAGACTTTCAAAATCCGCCGAAAGGTAACTTCAAACGTCCTATCACCAGCTATGATCTAGCTGAATTCGGCGCTCTGCTGGGTTATTCAGGCCCCAAAATGGCTTCCATAATGGTAGAAACCGTTAGTGTTATAAAAAATGCCCTGAAGAAAGCGATTGATCTTACCGAAGCTCAAGGAATCGATGACGGAGAGCGTGAACACATAGAACTATGTGTCTCACTAATCCAAACAGAGTGTGAATACTTGCTAGCGCAAGCCGACAGCGTGCCAGAAATGAGTGAGCTTCTTTAATGGAAAAAAATACTAAAATACTAAAGACAGTACTAAAAGGACAGGTACTGAAGTATCCCCACATGTCCTTTTTTGATGTGTCCTTTTTTGCTAATACAACCCTTCTAATGGGTCTCTCTCAGGATAACGCTGGATGATCGTATCAAGTTGGATTTGGTGCTTACGTAGAGCATTAACACAGTCCGCATCAAGCTTGCTATCAAAAACCATTTTCTCCAGCTCTAAAAGAGCGTAAGGCACGGAACAAGCCTGTTTATAGGGTTTATGGGTGGTAAGGGCATCAAATATGTTAGCAACACACACTATCTTCGCACTGATAGGAATCGCTCCGGCACATAATTGATGAGGGTAACCGCTCCCATCTAAGAACTCGTAGTGAAAAGAAACAATATCTCGAAACAGCTCAGCACTGCGGTGATTCTCTGCTCCAAGCTCAGTGATAAATTTCGCGACTAAATCTTCACCATAGGTAACATGGCGACGTAACTCAGCGACTTCTTCCGCTGCAAGCGCTTGCTGCTTACAAAGTAATTCAGGTGATATAATTACTTTACCCAAATCATGATATTGAGAGAACAAAGTTAAGTGCTCCACAAATTCATCGTCAAAGTCGTATCTATCCGCCAATTCTAAAGCAATGAGGTTGGTGTAGCGTGAAACACGCTGCTTATGGCTAATTGATTCTCTTTGATAAACAGGAGAGCGCGCTACCAGCTTGTTAGCTTTTTCGACCAACCGGTCAACCAACTGATACTCAGAAAATATGGTCGCCTCAAGCATGCTAAGGTAAGGCTTAACAGCTTCAATCCCACTTTCATTAAATGCGCCTTTGTGATGAGAGTTGAGGAACACAAAACCTCTAAATTGCTGAGCATTAAACGCAGGGATAGCGACTGAAGATTGATAACCGTCTTCGACAAGTGAATTGATATAAGGGGAAGAACGCAAACAATCGATATCAGGCAAGATCGTCGCTGTTCTACTTTCTATACACCGCTTAAGATACGGTAGTGAACTCAGTGGAGCTTCAAAATGTATCAGACTCAACGACAGAGAAGAACTATCGGCATAACTTCTAAGCAGATGCTCTCGAGTATCATAAAGTGCAAAACATATTTTATCTAATTTCGGTAGATGGACTTTTATTCGCTCCTGGAGGTGAGCTAACTGCCGATTAAGCAGGTGATGACAAGTGATGTTTGCCTCTACTTTCCTAGTTGTTACTTCCATTGTTTCTAACCGCTCTAGCTTCCATTCAAAGGTAAGTGTAGATGCAGTTTTCAGCTCCTTACCAAGAAGATGCTGCCTAATCTTAGACTAAATTGATCCAACACAAAAAGCGTCATAAAAAGAGCCTCGATCGTTAACCATCTAACCGGTTAAAACATCGATATATTCAATGAAATTACTGTGAGAAAGGGAACAAGAGAGTGCTAAATCGCACTCTCAGGGGGGCACTTTATGAGTATAAACCAGCAGCGGTCAGAAACCTTTGGCTTTCTTAATGACATCATAAGCATTCTGGATCTCTTGAGCCTTCTCTTTAGCAACATTCATCATCTCAGGGGGTAGACCTTTTGCCATCAACTTATCTGGATGGTGTTCGTTCATCAGTTTACGATAAGCACGTTTCACACTCTTAGCATCTGCGCTGCTATCAACGCCCAAAAGTTTATACGCGTCACTCAACTGGTCTGCTGTTGAAGCCTGCTGCCAACTACCGCCTGACTGATTAGAATAGCTGCCACCGGATTGGCCGCCAAAACCGCCTTGCTGAAAGCGGAATGCCGCCTCTTGCATACGTAATCGTTGTTCTAGCTGATCAGACGAAAAACCAAGGCCACGGGCTATCTTATGTAAGACGTTACGCTCACTAGGGTGAACATCTCCATCGGCAAATGCCGCTGAGATCTGCAGTTCGAGAAAGAACTGCATTAGATCGAAACGACCACCAGCAGAAATCCGCACGCGTTCTAAAACGGTCTCCAGTGGGAAGTCACTCTCTTTGCCTTCTCGAAATGCATCTTGGGCAGCTTTGCGCTGTGAACCATGCAGATTCATGCGATCCATCATGGTTGTAGCAAGTTGAATCTCTTCGCGCGTAACTTGCCCTTTCGCTTTGGCAACATGCCCCATCACCGCAAATGCCGCTTTAAAAAACTCTTCTTGCCGTTCGGCTTGACTCGGGCCACTGCCAAAACCGCTATTAAAGCCCGCCATACGTAAACGTCGTGCTTTATCGAATTGGTGCCCTAAAAATAAACCAAATACAGCACCAAAGGCTCCCCCAAATAGGAAACCGAAAAATGTGCCGAGAATTTTGCCGAAAATATGCATTATGTGCTCTCAATCTCTGAATTTTTTCTTCACGAAGCGGTCTGATAGTGCCGTAAGCTGTAAATTACTTTATTATAAGGACCGTTTTATTCTACATTCGGTCACCTATTCACCGGATATATCAAGTTCAACAGGATAGTAAAACTCGATGTTACGTTTTCCACGCACCTTGTTAGCCGCTTCAATCAGTGCTGCTTTTGTAGTGCCTCAGACTCAAGCAGAAACTATGTTAGACGATAGTGTGCAGGAACTGCCCGCTATAGATCAATGTTTGATCAACGAACCTGAGCCAGATAACCCAAATCAACAGCCGGTCAATGTTGAAGCCGATAGTTTAGAAGCCATAAATGGTGATAAAGCAACCTATCGGGGTAATGTTGTCGTTGTTCAGGGCAAAAAGCGCATGCAGGCTGACAACGTGACTTTGCACCAGAAAGAAAACATCGTCGTCGCTGAAGGTAATGTGACTTTCAGCGATGGTGAAGTCAAAACTATTTCTGATAAAGCGACCAACAACCTCAACACTGATTACGTCACTTTAGAAAATACCAACTATCAGTTCTTATGTGAGCCTGGCCGAGGTGAAGCCGTATATGTAGCGAAGACTGGCAAAGCTGTCTATGAAATTGAAGACGGCACCATCACTTCATGTCCAGAAGGTGATAGTTCGTGGCGCATGCGTGCTTCAAGCATTGATATTGACCAAGATGAAGAAGAAGCCACTTTCTACAATCCACGCTTTGAGATTGTCAACGTACCTGTATTTTATCTGCCATTTCTCACTGTACCTATTGGTGATACGCGTAAAACGGGTTTCCTCTATCCAACCGTTTCGTATGGTTCGAGTGATGGCTTTGAAATGGAAGTTCCAATCTATTGGAACTTAGCGCCAAACTACGATTTGGAAACCACGCTCAAGTATATGCAGGAACGTGGCACTCAGTTAAACAGTGAATTTCGTTTCTTGTCTGATTTTGGCTACAGCACGCTGAAATCTGAATACCTCCCAGATGATAAAAAGTATCCTGAGTACGGCGATCGCTGGGGCTTCCAGTTAGAGCACAGCGGTATTTACCAAGAGAACTGGAAGTTTACTGCTGACTACTCCAAAGTGAGTGATATCCGTTATTTCACCGATATCGATTCAAGCATAGGTAATAAAGAAGATGGTCAGCTTATCCAAGAAATGGAGGCCACTTACCGCTCTGATAACTGGGATGCGTCATTGTTAGCTCGAGACTTCCAAGTGCTAACAACTAGCAATAACTTGCCTTATCGCTTATTACCTCAATTACAGTTTAACTATTACGCACCAGAATTGATGCGCTATTTAGACTTTGATATGACCAGCCATATCTCTCGTTTTGATACCGATGCCCAAGGTAAACCATCTGCGACTCGCGTTCACGTAGAACCTGGGCTGACGGTGCCAATTGGTACGACTTGGGGAACTTGGACAACAGAAGCGAGACTACTTGGTACCTACTATCAACAGGACTTGGATGGCGTTGACACTATAAGTGGTGACAAAATATCTAACCCTTATTACGGCCTTGAAGAGAATGTATCACGTGTGATTCCTGAGTTTCGCTCTCACGCAGCCGTTGTATTGGAGCGAGATACGGTAGTGTTTGACAATTACACCCAAACACTTGAACCGCAAATTCAATATGTGTACGTGCCTGAAAAAGATCAAAACAATATTGGTGACTACGACACAACTCTATTGCAAACCGACTACTATGGGCTATTCCGCAGCCGCAAATATAGCGGCGTAGACAAAATTGCGGAAGCAAACCAATTTAGTTATGGTGCTTCCACTCGCTTCTTTGATAACGGATATAAAGAAAGACTCAATATCTCATTTGGTCAAATTTTCTACATCGACAAAAACGTCAGAAAAAACACTGGTGAAACAGACAAACCAGATACTACATCTAAGTCCAATTATTCCGCTTGGGCGGTTGAAGTCGACTTCAACTATGATGACTATTTGTTCTATCACGGTGGGGTTCAATACGATATTGACACAAGCGAAGTTCAGTTAGGTAACAGTACACTAGAATACCGTTTCAATGGCGGTTACCTCCAAAGCAACTATCGTTATGTATCCAAAAAGTATCTAGATTGTACAGTGGGTGAATGTGCTGATGAAGGTAAAGGAAATATCAATGTAAAAGATATAACCGTTGATGGCATCTCTCAAGTAGGCTTGCTCGCTGGATATCAGATTAATCGCAACTGGAATACCAGTGCACAATACTTCTATGACTTAACGACCGAAGAAGCGTTAGAGTGGCTAGCACGCTTGAACTACACATCAGATTGTTGGTACATCGGCTTTACCTACAGCAAGCAGCTGCAAAATTGGGATCCTAGCTTCTCAAGTTACCCCAATGCTAACCCAACCTACGAAAACAACTTTAGTCTGAACTTCGGCATCATAGGCTTTGGGACTAAGATTGGTGCAGGTTCTGGTTTAGCGGGTCTAGACAGTGCTGGTAACTCTCTAGGTTACGGTCGCCCATTTTTCTTAAACAACTAATTCGAGAGCCTGCTGTCTAACCCCGCAGGCTCGATATATTTTATAGGTTCTTGAATGAAATTTTGGAAACACGCGTTATTGGCTATGTTTGCAAGCAGTACGGTAAATACTGTTTATGCACAGCCCGTTGCACTAGATAACATCGCTGTCATTGTGAATAGCGGTGTTGTGCTACAAAGTGATATTGAAACATCACTAAAAACGCTAAAGGCAAATGCAAAAAAAAGCGGTCAGGCTTTACCCTCTGAGCAGATACTAAGAGAGCAAGTCACTGAAAAACTGATTGTCGACACCATTCAGCAGCAAGAAGCGCAACGTATCGGTGTGCGTATTGATGATAGCCGCTTGAATGAAGCAATCGCAGAAATTGCCAAAAATAATCAGCAAACAATCGAACAACTTAGTGTCTCTATTGCAGAAGAGGGTCTGAGTTATGCTGAGTTTCGTGAACAAATCCGCAAAGAAATCGCCGCAAGTGAAGCGCGTAATGCTCTTGTCCGCCGCCGCATTAACATTTTACCCGCAGAAGTGGATAACCTAGCCAATATCTTAGCCAAAGAAACGAATGCAACGGTTCAATACAAAATTGGGCATATCCAACTGCGCGTCAATGATGGTGACGATAAAGCCGCCATCGAGAAGCAAGCCAAGCAGTTAGCGGAGCAACTGAAAAACGGGGCCGACTTTAGCACCATGGCTTACACCTACTCTAAAGGCCCTAAAGCACTACAGGGTGGTGACTGGGGGTGGATGCGTAAAGAAGAGATGCCGACTATTTTTGCTGACCAAATCAATTTACAGAATAAAGGCAGTATTATCGGGCCCTTCCGTAGTGGCGTTGGCTTCCATATCCTGAAAATTGAAGACATCAAAGGCTTAGAAACGGTCGCTGTGACTGAAGTTAATGCTCGCCATATTCTGATTAAGCCAACGGTCATCTTAAGCGATGAAGGCGTCCAGAAAGAGCTAAAAGAGATCACTCAACGTATTACTTCAGGTAAGGCGACATTTGGTGAAATGGCACAGCAATATAGCCAAGATCCAGGTTCAGCCGCCCAAGATGGTGAACTAGGCTATCAAACTTCAGAACTCTATGTACCTGAGTTCAAACATCAGATTGATACTCTGCCTGTTGGTCAAATCAGCCAACCCTTTAAAACGGTTCACGGGTGGCACATTGTAGAAGTTCTTGATCGTCGCGAAGTAGATCGCACGGATTCAGCATTAAAGAACAAAGCTTACCGCATCTTGTTTAACCGTAAGTTCAACGAAGAAGCGAGCGCTTGGCTTCAGGAAATGCGCGCCAGTGCCTACGTTGAAATCATTAAAGATGAGACTCAAGATGAGCGTTAAACGCATCATAGTTACCGCTGGTGAACCTGCGGGTATCGGCCCTGATTTGGTATTGGCTCAGTCGAAAGAGAGTTGGGCTCACCAAATCGTGGTTTGCGCAGACAAATTTATGCTGGCAGAACGAGCTAAGCAGTTGAATATTGATGTCGAGCTGATTGACTACCAGTCTGAATCGCCGATTGTCCCTCAGCAAGCAGGCTCATTGGTGGTTGACCACATACCTTTAACCAACCCAGCCGTTGCGGGGAAGTTGGATGAAGCCAATGGCCATTACGTGTTAAAAACACTAGAAAGAGCCGCTTTAGGCTGTATGAATGGTGAATTTGATGCTATTGTCACCGGCCCTGTGCATAAGGGGGTCATTAACCGCGCAGGCGTCGCCTTTAGTGGTCATACTGAATTCTTTGCTGAGAAGTCAAACACACCACTAGTCGTAATGATGCTTGCAACGGAAGGTTTACGTGTCGCTTTGGTGACAACGCATATCCCACTGGCTTATGTATCTAAAGCGGTGACAGAGGAAAGGCTAGAACTCATCATAGATATTCTGAACAAGGATCTCGTTGAGAAATTTGCAATAACGTCACCTAAAATCTATGTGTGTGGACTTAATCCACATGCAGGAGAAGATGGCTGCCTCGGAAGAGAGGAAATAGAAACCATCACTCCCACATTAGAAAGACTGCGTCAGACGAAAGGAATCAACCTAATTGGTCCTTTACCTGCCGATACTATCTTCAATGAGAAATATCTTGAAGATGCTGATGCCGTACTTGGGATGTACCATGATCAGGTACTTCCTGTATTAAAATACAAAGGCTTTGGCCGCTCAGTGAATATCACTTTAGGCCTGCCATTTATTAGGACCTCCGTTGATCACGGCACCGCTCTTGACCTAGCAGGGACAGGCAATGCGGATACAGGAAGCTTCCGAACGGCTTTAGCTCATGCAATAGAGCTAGTCGATAAGAAATCGAATTAACTTGAGAATACTATGAGAAACGATGTCCACTTAGGGCACAAAGCAAGAAAACGCTTTGGTCAAAACTTCCTTAACGATCCATACATCATTGATGGAATAGTCTCTGCGATCAACCCAAAACCGGGTCAGAACCTAGTAGAAATCGGCCCAGGTCTTGGTGCTATCACTGAACCTGTTGGTAAAGAAGTAGACAAGTTTACGGTTATAGAGCTTGACCGCGATCTTGCTGAACGTCTGCGCAATCACCCTGACTTGGGCGACAAACTGACGATTCACGAAGGCGATGCGATGCGCTTTGATTTTGCGCAGTTAGTGAAGCCAAACAACAAGTTACGTATTTTTGGTAACCTGCCATACAACATCTCAACTCCGCTGATGTTCCATCTTTTTGAATTCCATAAAGACATCCAAGACATGCACTTTATGCTTCAAAAAGAGGTGGTAAACCGCCTAGCCGCAGGCCCTGGTACGAAAGCTTACGGTCGTCTTACCGTCATGGCACAATACTTCTGTAAAGTCGTACCAGTACTCGAAGTACCCCCTACGGCGTTTGTTCCACCACCTAAAGTCGATTCAGCGGTAGTTCGTTTGGTGCCTTATGAAAACCTTCCTCACCCAGCAAGCAGTCTAAAATGGTTAGATCGCGTTTGCCGTGAAGGCTTCAATCAGCGCCGTAAAACCGTGCGTAACTGCTACAAAGGCTTATTAAGCGCTGAGGAACTAGAGCAACTAGGCATTAACCCAGGAATGCGCCCTGAGAACCTAACGCTAGAACAATTCGTTGGAATGGCAAACTGGTTAGATGCTAACCACAAATAATTTCAGCTAATATAAAAAGGTGGTAGACCCATGGTTTATCACCTTTTTGACTTTACATAGGAGTTCACATGGAAGCTACCCCGTGTATAAAAGTCCAAGTTCATACCAAATACATTGCCGACCAATCCCATCCGGATGCAAAACGTTACGTTTTTGCTTATATCATCACCATCAAAAATCTCAGTCAGCAATCAGTACAACTCATCGCTAGACGCTGGCTAATTACCGACGCTAATGGCAAACAGATGACCGTAGAAGGTGAAGGTGTTGTAGGTCAACAACCCGTCATCGCGGCCAATGATGAATACACCTATAATAGTGGCACCGTTATCGAGACCCCTGTTGGTGTAATGCAAGGCCAATACATTATGCACGATGCCACTGGACAAGAATTCGTTACCGAAATCGAACCTTTCAGACTCGCTATCCCAAATATTTTAAATTAGGACATCACTGTGGCGACATACATTGTCGGCGATCTTCAAGGTTGCTTAGACGAACTCTTACTGTTACTTGATAAAGTCAAATTTGATCGCAAGCATGACTCACTCTGGCTTGCGGGCGATCTTGTCGCCCGAGGTCCAAAGTCACTTGAGGTATTGCGTTTTGTTCGCTCGCTAGGCCCCTGTGCTAAGGTGGTACTAGGAAATCACGACCTCCATCTCCTTGCCGTTTCACTTGGGCTATTCAAAGTCAAAAAGAAAGACAAAACCGCAGCGATCTTTGCCGCGGAAGATAAGCATGAGTTGCTCAATTGGCTACGCCATCAACCTCTCTTTGCGGAACATGATGAATTTGTCATGTGCCACGCAGGAATATCTCCCCAGTGGACATTAGATCAAGCGCGTGTCGCTGCCAGAGAAGTGGAAGCCACCCTACACAGTGACGAGTGGCCTTGGTTAATAGAGAATATGTACGCTAACCAACCTGATCTCTGGTCCAATAAACTACAAGGCATTGAGCGTTACCGCTATATCATCAACGCATTCACCCGCATGCGCTTTTGCGATGCGCAAGGAAGATTAGACATGGAGTGCAAACTCCCGCCCAAAGAAGTCAAGAATCACAGTCTGGTGCCTTGGTTTAAACTGCAACAAAGAATCAAGTTAGATAAAACCGTACTGTTTGGTCACTGGGCAGCATTAGAAGGCTACGAAGGTAAAGAGGTGATAGGCTTGGATACTGGCTGTGTCTGGGGTGGGAAACTGACCATGTTACGCTGGGAAGATAAGCGTTTCTTTACGCAAGAAGCGTTAGCGAGTAGCGAGTAAGAAGCCGGCACGGCCTGCAACTTTAGACTCCGAAGTCCGTTCTAAATTGTCGCTAGACGCGCCCGCTCTCATCACTATCTTTCTAAAACCACAAAACGCATGTCATAAGCGTTGTTCTCGTCCGCCTGATAAGCTTCAGAATGGACTTCTTGAAAATCATCACTCCAAGCTGGGAATTGAGTATCACCATCAACTTGCGCATCAATATGCGTCACATATAGCTTTTGCGCTTTTGGCAAGCAGGCTTGGTAAATGGTTCCTCCCCCAATGATCATCACTTCTGCTACATCACCAGCAACGGACAGAGCCTCATCGATTGAGGTCACGGTTGTAACACCTTCGATAACCAGTGAGGCATCGCGACTGATCACGATATTCTCTCTTCCAGGAAGCGGGCGTCCAATAGACTCATAGGTTTTCCGTCCCATAATGACTGGTTTACCCATAGTACAACGCTTAAACCAAGCAAAATCAGCCGGAAGGTGCCAAGGCATCTGGTTATCTTTACCTATGATGCGATCATGTGCCATCGCAGCAATCATGCTAATGATCATTCTACTACTCTCCTGTATCCCTAAACGATTGGTTTGCGGCGGTAGAATAACACCCCTGGCATAGCTAAGCCAACCGCTAATCCTGCAATTATAAACATTGCCTTGAGAAAGTTTTCCATCAACATGGCAACTAATTCGGGGGAATAACCACGGTGGTTGAGCTCAACTAATGCAATCATAGCTTTAAAAGCAAAGACACCAGGCACCATAGGAATTAATGCTGCCACAGTGAAGACTTTGGGATGAGCTAAAAATCGAGCAGACCAATGGATACCAACCATACTCACCAGCATGGCAGCAAAGAACGTCGCCCACTCGATCGGAATACCAAAATGCATCATCAAATAACGCGAGCCATGACCGATAGCTCCACCAAGTGCGCAGTAGACCAGTGCTTTCTGTGGGACATTGAATACTAACGCGAATCCCACCGCCGGAATTGCAGCAAATAACATATCATTGATGAGACCAACAAGAAGATCAACAGAGATCATGCGACCCACCCCCAAACCCCAGCTAAACTCATTGCAGCTACGATGCCTAAACTGGTCGCTAAAGTGAGTAAACTTGCCATAACAAAACGAGCAATCCCCATGTTAACGTAACCCTTTAGCATGTCAGCGACCGAGTTGATTAGAGGGAATCCT
This sequence comes from Vibrio sp. TRT 2004, assembly GCF_050113735.1. Taxonomy (NCBI): domain Bacteria; kingdom Pseudomonadati; phylum Pseudomonadota; class Gammaproteobacteria; order Vibrionales; family Vibrionaceae; genus Vibrio; species Vibrio sp. TRT 2004. The sequence continues at coordinate 46,619 of NZ_JBNJOH010000021.1, forward strand.
GGAACAAGCATTAAGACAGACGAAGCCATCACCAATGACGGTGAATTCCCTAACTGGTAAATCACGGCTTGAGCTGAAACAACGGTTGTGACAAAGGCCGTCGCCGCAAAATTCATTAAAGGGTTAAAATGGCGGTGACCGATCTCTTGGCGAACAACCATACCAACAGCGGAAGCGATAAAAGTCATGGTAAAAACCAGCCAATCACCTCCAGCTAAACGGCTGAATGCCGCACAAGATAAACCAATCATAAAGACCACAAGCCAGCGGTTGTATCGCTCTGGGCTGACCTTATCAAGTTTCTGCTGGGCAAGAGGATAATCGATGATTCCTCGCTCCAGCATGATACAAATACGCTGTACCTGCGTAATGGCCCACATGTTAATGCCACGATCCGGGCATCGTCGCGCCGTTGTTATACAGTGTTCTTGATAAACCGTAGTAACCACTAGAGAGCTGGCAGAAAGAGAGACTTCCACCTCATCCATTCCAGCGGCAAGACCAAAGCGACGCATTAGGTCACCAACGAGAGTACTTTCTGCACCGTGTGCTAACAACATTTGCCCTGCTTGGGCAACTAAACGAGAAACCGCTCGCTGTTTTGATGCCATGATTTTTTTCTACTCCTTTATACCAACGTGAATGATTACCTAGTCATTCAAGCTGATCAAAACCACTCAGAGCCATGATAAGGTTTGTCACCAAATCAATAACGACACTCTCTATCCTGAGCCGAGCGATTTTTCCTGCACAGTTATCCAAACCGCTCGCCGTGTGGCAGAGTTTGAACTTGTATATTTTGCGTTGAAATACGCTTCGAAGATTTGATTTAGACACAAAAAAGCCGCAATTGATATTGCGGCTTTGAATATTATGCACGGTTAATCGCGAACGTAGACAACGTGACCGTCATCTTCTTCATCGTCCCAGTCATCCCAGTCGTCTTCATCTTCTGTGATAACATCTTTACCAGCCATCGCATCCTTATGGTAGTCATCCCACATAAAGTCGACTTTTTCTTCCTCAGAAAGTTCTTGTTCTTCACGAGGTAGATTTTCCATAAAGTCAGCAAGTTTGTAGCACAATTCTTTCGTGCCTTGTTTGTTCACTGCTGAGATCTTGTAATAATCATCTTCCCAACCTAGGGCATCCAGAATATTTTGGATCACTTCGTTGGCTTCTTCTTCAGGCATTAAATCAACCTTGTTGAAGATCAACCAACGTGGCTTCGCAGCCAACTTCTCACTGTATTGCTCTAGCTCATCAATGATCGTTAATGCATTCTCAACCGGATCACTTTGATCAATTGGCATGATATCGATCATGTGTAGTAACACACGACAGCGTTCTAGGTGCTTCAAGAAACGAATACCTAGGCCTGCTCCATCCGCTGCACCTTCGATCAATCCAGGGATATCAGCAACGACAAAGCTCTTTTCTGCAACCACACTTACCACACCAAGACTTGGAATTAGTGTCGTAAATGGGTAGTCTGCCACTTTCGGTTTTGCAGCCGAGACCGCACGAATAAAGGTAGACTTACCTGCATTAGGCAAACCTAGCATACCAACATCAGCAAGCAACAATAGCTCTAAACGAATCTCACGGATTTCACCTTTAGTACCTAATGTCTTTTGGCGTGGCGCACGGTTCACAGAAGACTTAAAACGCGTGTTACCTAAACCATGCCAGCCGCCTTTTGCAACCATGACTTTTTTGCCATGCTCAGCGACTTCAGCAACGATCTCATTTGTGTGGATATCAACCGCGCGTGTGCCGACTGGTACTCGTAGAACTTTGTCTTTACCACGCTTACCGGTACAGTTACCACCGCGACCATTCTCACCACGTTCCGCTTCATAGAAGCGCTGGAAGCGATAATCAATCAGAGTATTCAGGTTTTCATCGGCTTGGATATAGACATCGCCACCATCGCCACCGTCACCGCCATCAGGACCACCTTTCGTAACGAATTTCTCACGCCAGAAACTCACTACACCGTTACCGCCATCACCGGCTTGAACTTTTACTACCGCTTCATCAACGAATTTCATCTCTTACTCCGCCCTTATGCTATGTGTCATAGCTGCGTTGCAAATATCATCTCAAACTTCAATCATGGACACCGAAGTGAATGATATAAATTCTAGCAGATTCCATTTTCAGATCGATCACCTTGATCTTCGATCGTCCTGCCACTTAGGAATATATAATGAGGGACTTTTTTCAAAGTGCCTTAGTATCTATTCCTACTACCATAAATAAAAAACCCCGCCGAATCGGCAGGGCTTTTGAATTCAGCTTTAAAGCTAATAATTAAACAGGAGTTTAATTACTCAGCTTCGATGCTAACGAATTTACGGTTTTTAGGACCTTTCACTTCAAATTTCACTTTACCTTCAGTAAGAGCGAAAAGAGTGTGGTCTTTACCGATACCAACGTTAGTGCCAGCGTGGAACTTAGTACCACGTTGACGAACGATGATGTTACCTGCAAGAACAGACTCACCACCGAAACGCTTAACACCTAGACGTTTGCTTTCTGAATCGCGGCCGTTACGAGTAGAACCACCAGCTTTTTTGTGTGCCATTGTTAAACTCTCCTAATCGATTAAGCGTTGATACCAGTGATTTTCACTTCCGTGAACCACTGACGGTGACCCTGTTGCTTACGAGAGTGCTTACGACGACGGAACTTAACGATTTTAACTTTATCGCCACGACCGTGTTGTACTACTTCAGCAACAATTTTACCACCCTCTACTAGAGGAGCACCAACTTTAATGTCTTCACCGTTAGCTACAAGAAGAACTTTATCAAATTCAACTGTTGCACCAGTTTCAACGTCTAATTTCTCTAAACGAAGAGTTTGACCTTCGCTTACACGGTGTTGTTTACCACCAGATTGGAAAACAGCGTACATATCTTACTCCGCTTTTTCCGCACAGCCGTATGCTATTTTTTGAGCATTAAGGGTGTGCGCTAAACTAATCATCAATAGGGCGCAGATTCTACAGAAAGGTCGCACCTATGACAAGCCATATTTTGAAAAAATTGGCGAAAAGCTAATCGCCAATGAAAAGTGCCCAAATGATGCCCGTTAACCATGTATTAATCAACGTTTTTTAGTGTATTATTCAACGATTAAAGTAGATAAGAATACCTTACTAGTTCTAACCTCAGCCGGATTTACAATGGATTTTAAAGCTATCCAAGCACTCACCGCCGATGACATGGCAAAAGTGAACGAAACAATTCACGCTCAACTCAACTCTGATGTCTCTTTAATCAATCAACTTGGTTTCTACATCGTTAGTGGAGGCGGCAAACGTATCCGTCCATTACTTGCTGTTTTATCAGCACGAGCACTCGGTTATCAGGGAGAGGCTCACACCACTTCCGCAGCCTTTATTGAGTTCATTCACACCGCCACCCTACTTCATGACGATGTGGTCGATGAGTCTGATATGCGACGCGGCAAAGCAACGGCCAACGCTGCATTTGGTAACGCGGCGAGTGTGTTAGTTGGAGACTTTATTTACACTCGCTCATTCCAGATGATGACAGAACTGGGATCTTTGAAGATCCTCAAGCTGATGAGTGATGCGGTAAACGTGATTGCTGAGGGTGAAGTTCTACAACTAATGAACTGTAATGATCCCGACACGACTGAAGAAAGCTACATGCAAGTTATCTACTCGAAAACAGCACGTCTTTTTGAAGCCGCGACACAAATTGGTGCCATCCTCTGCGATGCACCCGCCGAAGTTGAACTGGCACTGCAAAACTACGGGAAATATCTAGGTACTGCATTCCAACTTATCGATGATGTTATGGATTACACCTCTGACGGTGAAGAGATGGGCAAAAATGTCGGTGACGACTTAGCCGAAGGTAAACCAACATTGCCTCTTTTATACGCAATGCAGCATGGCACGGCACAGCAAACCGCCATGATTCATGAAGCGATTGAAAAAGCCAATGGTATGGAGCGTCTTAACGACATTCTCGCAGCAATGGAAGAGACTGGTTCTTTGGAATACACCCGCCAAAAAGCTTATCAAGAAGCAGACAAAGCGATCGCGCAATTGGATGTGTTAGAAGAATCCGTTTACAAGCAGGCACTAATTACTCTCGCGCATATGTCGGTACACCGCACTAGCTAAGCACTCAATTGATTGAATCACAACAACGGGAACCTTACGGTTCCCGTTTTCTCTTGGTGACAAGAGTGTATCCCAGAGCAGCATAAACGAAGGTAAACTTGACTTGGTACTGCACATAACTTGTTTTGACCAAGCTTTTAGCAACACCTTACCCGCTTAATAAAACTAGCAGTATTCCTTATATAGTCATAACTAAAACAAATGATTTGCGATCCAGCCATTTTAAATCTGAAATGTTAAGTTGGTTTTTCATCTTTTCTAGACATAAAATCACGTAACAAGAGCGTCATCGCTTTGTCACCAATTCCTCATTGAAATGCAGCCTTATTGAAACTTCGCTTATCTATTCTCACAACGAATACAGCCGTAGAGAGAATAAAATGCAAACCTCTAGCCCATTTCGTCTACCAAAAAAAACGCCATTTCGCTTCGCCGAGTCCATCGCTGAATGGGCAACAGGACTAAGTAAACTCGAACGGTTTTATGCCCAACGCCCCGCAGGTTGTGATACCCAAGCATTTATCAGATTCACTCTCGAAGTGCTTGGTATTGATTATCATGTCAGCCATGGCACTAAAGGAGGAATTCCAGCTTCTGGCGCAACGGTGATCGTTGCAAACCACCCCCTTGGATGCGTAGAAGGGGTGATACTTGCTGAACTACTGCTCACCATTCGTCAAGATGTAAAAATTCTCGCCAATCAATATCTAAAAACGGTTCCTGAGCTCGATGAACTCTTTATTGGTGTCGATGTGTTTGCGGGTCATAGCGCTCAGAAAGCGAACTTAAAAGCACTTCGTCAAGCCCATCAGCATCTTGCGAATAATGGGCTAATCCTGCTGTTTCCCGCCGGTGAAGTTTCTCAACTCGTCGATAGTAAAGCGCAGCGCTTAGAAGACAAAGAGTGGAGCCGCTCTGTCAGCAGTTTAATCCGCAAATCAGGCGCTACCACAGTGCCAGTTTTTATCAATGGACAGAATTCAAAACGCTTCTATTTGGCGGGGAAGGTACATCCCCTACTTCGTACCTTAATGCTGGGCAGGGAACTGCTTAACAAGTCAACACAGACTATAAAGATCGCTATCGGTTCTGCGATTCAATACCGCGAAGTAAAAGGATTAACCGATGTTCAAATGACCAACTATTTGCGTCTCAATACATACCTGCTTCAACACTTAGTCCAATCTAAGTCTATCGATTCATCGTCATCGCAAAACGAGTTTCCCGTCGCTCAGCCTTTGCCGCTAAAAGATCTACTTGAAGATCTCGATAATCTGCCCAGTGATCATCGGCTACTTTCAAGTGGTGAACTCGATGTGTACTGCACCTTCTCAGAGAATATCCCTTCGCTACTGCATGAAATAGGCAGACTCAGAGAAACTAACTTTAGAAGAGCGGGTGAAGGTACAGGGCTAGCGTTGGATCTTGATCAGTTTGATCACTATTACCGTCATCTATTTGTTTGGGACAGAGAAAACCAATGCTTGGTCGGTGCTTATCGACTTGGATTAGTCGACGAAATTCTAAGTGCCATAGGGACTGAGGGTCTTTATTCCCGTACATTGTTTCATTACGACATGCCATTTATAGCCAGTATGGGCAAATCCATTGAGATGGGAAGATCCGTGATTGATCTACCGTATCAAAAAAGTATGACCGCTCTATTGCTACTATGGAAAGGTATCGCGACGTTCGTCTCTCACCATCCTGAATACACGCATCTGTTCGGCCCAGTCAGTATCAGCAACGATTATAGTGAACAGACCCGACAGTTGCTCGCCGAGTGTATGACATTACACTATTGTGATGCAGCAAAGGCAGAGCATGTCTCTCCATCGAACCCACTCCCTAAATCAGACAACAGTTGGAATACCAGCATGCTAACTGCGCTGGGGGATCTTCAACTCTTGGCTCGAGTCGTTGCTCGTATTGATCAAGGAAAGGGACTACCCGTTTTATTGCGCCAATACCTCGCCTTAAACGGCAAACTTATCTCTTTCAACGTTGATCCTGACTTCAACAATGCCTTGGATGGCTTAATCGTTGTCGATCTCAGACAAGTTGATAGTAAGACATTGGCGCGATATATGGGGCTTGAACAAGCTCAACACTATCTCAATTATCATCAAACCTCAGAATAGCTATCTAACGACTCAGTGCTGCGTGACACATGCAGCACTTTTGTCAGCGGAATTATTCTCTAAATAACCCCTTGCTTCCTATCATTTAGGTGCATATAAGCCCCTAACTCCACCACTACATTCTAATAATTATCTTTCATGTAGTCATACACTCCAATCCAAGTGCAATCCGACGAACAAAAATTAGATTGACGAAAAAATCAACAGAAGAAAAGCTAGCTCTAGACACACAAAACAACAAGGAAGTCGTATCGTTATGCTGCCAATAAAAATAACACTTCGTACAGTGCTCGCTGGAGTGCTGACGAGTTCATTAGCTCTAGGGTCATTTTCAAGTCTCGCCGCAGAGAAAGTCTACCGACTCACGCTCGCCGAAACATGGGGGCCAAATACTCCTATATTAGGCGATGCCACAAAAAACATGGCGAGGCTGGCAGATGAAATGTCTAATGGCAGACTACAAATTCGTATCGACTCTGCAAACAAACATAAAGCACCACTTGGCATTTTTGACTTAGTAAAATCAGGCCAATACGACTTAGGTCACTCGAGCTCTTATTACTGGAAAGGAAAAGTGCCCAATACACTTTACTTTTCTTCGATGCCTTTCGGTATGATTTCAACCGAGCAGTATGCTTGGTTTTACCGTGGTGGCGGTATGGAGTTAATGGAAAAAGTCTATGCACCACATAACCTATTGTCGTTTCCAGGTGGCAACTCCGACATTCAAATGGGCGGTTGGTTTAAAAAAGAGATTAATTCAGTAGAAGATTTACAAGGGCTTAAGATTCGTATTCCGGGCTTTGCCGGCGAAGTCATGGCAAAAGTTGGCGCTGCGCCAACAAACATTGCTCCGGGGGAACTTTATACATCACTTGAACGCGGAACCATCGATGCACTTGAATGGGTAGGACCCGCGTTTGATCTACGTATGGGATTTCAAAAAATTGCTCCCTACTATTACACCGCGTGGCATGAACCAGGATCCGAAACACAATTCCTAGTCAACAAGAAGACTTGGGACAAGCTTCCTAAAGATCTGCAAACCATTCTCGAAACGGCATTTCGTGTCAGTGCGTTTGATATGTATACCCAAGCGGTAGATGCGAACGCAAATAGCTGGGCAACTATGAGTGCAGAGTATCCTGATATAAAAGTGAGGGATTTCCCACCTGAAGTACTTCATGCAATGCAAGCTGCTACATCTGAACTACTCGCAGAGCAAGCCGAAAAAGATGTGTTAGCTAAAGAAATTATCGAATCTCAAAAGCAATACTTAGCTAAAGTGCGTGCGTGGACAGATATCTCATCAAAAGCCTATCTAGATAGCACGCAATAATCCTATCGGGCAGAGACTTACTCTGCCCCTCTTTTCATACCAGACCAAGTCCAGTTCATATCGACACTCAGGCTTTTGTTAATTGTTACTTTGCTACAAAAACAACGAAATTAGACATGGATCACTATTTGATTGAATTTCACACAGATATCAATTGAGACAAACATCACATTAAGTAACAAATCCCGAAAAAATCATACTCATTAAGAGATCTAAATCACATTCAATCACAGCCATGACATTTAATTATTGAGATGTAAAACATTAAAATGTTATTGACAATTTTGTATCTTTGAATTTGTAGCAAAATTACATTGTCAGAAAGGGTAATAGGTCACTAAAAAAAGGGTTGATATAGGCGAATTTAGAGAGGGATATCACAAAAAACCCGTTGTCAGTTCTAAAAGAAAGTTGTGTGGTAAATTGATTAGGTACTAAGCAATCAAGCGGTTTTGGCGAACCGTACTACTACAATATTCATCAGAACATCAAACGGGGAACTCCTATGATATCACCAGATGCGAAGATCAAGATACAAAATTTTGGTCGTTTTCTGTCTAATATGGTAATGCCTAACATTGGCGCGTTTATCGCGTGGGGCTTTATTACCGCACTATTTATCCCAACAGGCTGGCTGCCAAATGAGACACTAGCATCCATGGTTGGGCCTATGATTACCTATCTCCTGCCATTACTGATCGGCTATACCGGCGGTAAGTTAATTGGTGGAGAACGAGGAGCTGTTGTCGGCGCAATCACCACTATGGGTGTGATTGTCGGCACAGACATCCCAATGTTCATGGGCGCTATGATGGTTGGTCCACTCGGTGGCTGGGCAATCAAAAAATTCGACAACTACATTGACGGTAAAGTGAAAAGTGGTTTTGAGATGTTGGTAAACAACTTCTCAGCGGGCATCATCGGCATGATTTGCGCCATTCTTGCTTATCTATTTATCGGTCCGTTTGTCAAAGTTCTATCCGGTGGCCTAGCGGCTGGCGTAAACTTCTTGGTGTCAGCACACCTTCTACCTTTGACCTCCATTTTTGTTGAACCCGCGAAGATCTTATTCCTTAACAACGCCATTAACCACGGTATCTTCTCACCACTGGGGATCCAGCAAGCATCAGAAGCAGGACAATCTATTTTCTTCCTGATCGAAGCTAACCCAGGTCCTGGTTTAGGAATTCTGCTTGCGTACATGGTGTTTGGTAAAGGAACCGCACGACAAACAGCCGGTGGTGCTTCGATTATCCATTTCTTTGGCGGTATTCATGAGATCTACTTCCCGTACATTCTAATGAATCCACGCTTAATTCTTGCAGCAATTGCAGGTGGTATGACAGGTGTCTTCGTTCTTGTGATGTTCAATGCAGGAATTGTATCTCCGGCTTCTCCTGGTTCTATCTTCGCGATTTTACTGATGACACAAAAAGCTTCCATTGTTGGCGTACTGGCCTCAATTGCCGCTGCAACCGGCGTATCATTTGCTGTAGCAGCCGTGCTAATGAAGACACAAACATCAACAGAGGAAGACGGTGATGAGGCTGCGCTAGAAAAAGCAACATCACAGATGAAAGATATGAAAGCGGCATCTAAATCAAATGGTGCTGCACACAGCCAAAGCAAAGGCAATACAGAACTTGCCGATGTAAAAAGCATCGTAGTGGCATGTGACGCAGGTATGGGCTCCAGCGCGATGGGGGCAAGTATGTTGCGTAAAAAAGTTCAATCCGCGGGTCTCAACATCAGCGTTACCAATCTTGCTATCAACAGCTTAACAGAGAGTGCCGATATCGTGATTACTCACAAAGATTTGACCGATCGAGCTCGTAAACACGCACCAAATGCACAACACATTTCATTGACTAACTTTCTAGACAGCGAAATGTACAACCAGCTAGTCATGAAGCTGCTTGCAGCACAGAAACAATCGGCAGCGAACGATGACAAACTTACCAAAGTCTCTGTACTTGCTGCTAACGATGATAACTATGAACCACAGCAGCCATCAGTATTCCAGATTGAACGTAAAAACATTCATTTAGGTTTACAAGCGAACAGCAAAGAGGAAGCAATTCGTTTTGCGGGAAACAAACTCGTGGAACTGGGTTACGCAGAACCCGAATACGTTGACGCGATGTTTGAGCGTGAAGCGCTTGCACCCACTTATCTTGGTGAGTCAATTGCAGTACCACACGGTACGGTTGAAGCAAAAGACCGCGTGAAGAAAACAGGCATCGTTATCTGCCAATACCCCGCAGGTATCCAATTTACAGAAGACGACGAAGATATCGCCAAACTTGTTATCGGCATTGCAGCCAAAAACGACGAACACATTCAAGTCATTACCACCATCACAAACGCGCTTGATGAGCCTGAAGCAATTGAAAAACTGACAAGCACTAAGGACATAGAAGAAATTCTCACCATCCTTGGCGGTCAACAAGCAGCCTAATTGCTTCTTATATTTTGCTCCTGAGCAAACTGAGGTCAGCTGTCACCCCCTATGCGGTTGACCTCAACCTAGATTCGATTTCGTCTAATTTTAGATTTTGGCAGGTAAGTATTATGAAAAACGCAGTCCATTTTGGTGCAGGCAACATTGGTCGTGGCTTCATTGGTAAATTGCTGGCAGATGCAGACGTAGAAGTCACTTTTGCTGACGTTGACGTCCCTTTGGTAGATCAACTTAGTCATAAGCAAGAATATAAAGTCAAAGTTGTTGGTACAGAGTGCAAAATTGACACAGTAACTCATGTCACCGCAGTGAACTCGGCGAGTGAAGAGGTGATTGATCGTATTGTTAAAACCGACTTGGTGACAACGGCGGTTGGACCAAATGTACTAGACATCATTGCCAAAACCATTGCGGCAGGTATTACTAAACGTTTTGCCGTTAATAACGACAAGCCACTCAACATCATCGCATGTGAAAACATGATCCGAGGTACGACTCACTTAAAAGGCCAGGTATACAAGCATCTCGATGCATCGCTTCATTCGAAGGCTGATGAGCTAGTCGGATTTGTAGACTCGGCTGTCGATCGCATTGTTCCACCAGCGGAAGCAGCGAATGACGACCCACTCGAAGTGACGGTGGAAAGTTTCAGTGAATGGATCGTCGATGAGCAGCAGTTCAAAGGAGAAATTCCTGATATTTCAGGCATGGAGAAAACCGATAACCTAATGGCGTTTGTAGAACGAAAATTATTTACGCTCAATACAGGTCATTGCGTCACCGCCTACTTAGGCTGCCTTAAAGGTCATCGCACAATCCGCGAAGCGATAGAAGATCCCGAAATTTACGCCGATGTTAAACAAGCAATGCGTGAGAGTGGTGAAGTCCTCATTCGTCGTTATGGTTTTGCCCCAGACATGCACAACGCATACATAGAAAAGATCCTCAGCCGCTTTGCTAACCCTTATTTAGTCGATGAAGTGGATCGCGTTGGAAGACAACCTCTTCGTAAATTAGGGGCAAACGATAGATTAGTGAAGCCATTACTGGGTACAATCGAGTATGGCACTGAAAATAAAACGCTTTTAAAAGGAATTGCAGCTGCACTTAAATACCATAACAGCGATGATCCGCAGGCCGTTGAGTTGCAAAAGAGCCTAAATGAGTTAGGCGTTAGTAAAACGCTGGCTCTCTACACTGGCTTAAAAGAACACAGTAAAGAAGTCACCAAGATCAAAGCGATCTTCGAGACACTATAACGACAATAAACTAGGGGGAGTTAAACCTCCCCTTTACAACAAAGTAATTAGTTCAGTATATGGCAGAGAAAATTAGTGAAACTGAAATAATAGAGCGACTCAATAGCGCCCCTTCGGTGCGTGGCTTTTTCATTGCTGCCGTAGATGTATTTGACGAGTCAATTGACGCGCTAATACAGAGAATCTTCCAAAAAGATAACTTTGCGGTGCAATCTGTTGTGGGTCCCTTACTGCATGATTCCGGCCCACTAGGTAATCTGTCGGTACGTTTAAAACTACTCTATGGTCTAGGTGTACTTCCCGATAACGTCTACCACGACATTGAAGACATTATCAAAATCAAAAATACGCTCAATAGCGATGCCACCGACTACGATTTTACTGATCCAACCATCCTAGCGCCGATAAAAAAACTCAATTTGGTTCAAACTATGGGAATGGTTCAATTAGAGGTTTCAGAGCCAGATGGCGATATCGATTTAGAGTTTTACCAGCTTCAGCTTCAACGCCAGCAACAGATTATTAAATCAGGGCTTTCTTTGGCGATTGTTGCAATCTGCAATGAACTCGGTAAAGAGAGCCCATTCTAACGCCCATTAGGCTTTTCCTATCTCAGCTCATGCCATCGAAAGCGGTCTCCTATCGATTTGTAAGCTCGTAAAATAGTGATTTGTAATAAACAGCAACGTTAGATACAAAAACGCCTGCGTCATCGCAGGCGTTAAATGAAAGTTAATCGATGAGTGCTAAGCAATAATACCTGCCACCTCACGTACCAGTTTCGCCAAATCATCCCACTGCTCGTTATCAATGAGATCACCAGGAACCATCCAAGTACCGCCACAAGCTAAAACAGACGATATCGATAGGTAGTCTTTTACATTATTTGGGCTAACACCACCTGTAGGAATAAATTTCACTGGGTAGACAGCAGATAACGCTTTAAGCATAGCGACACCTCCTGAAGGCTCCGCAGGGAAAAACTTCAGGGTGCGTAAACCCATTTCCATCGCCTGTTCAACCAAGCTTGGGTTGTTAACGCCAGGGACAATCATTACGTTGCGCTGTTGACAGTATCTTACCGTCGTTGGGTTGAAACCTGGGCTAACAATAAAGTCGACACCCGCATCAATCGCATCATCGACTTGCGCACTTGTTAACACGGTTCCCGCACCAATTAGCATCTCTGGATAAGCTTCACGCATGTTTTTGATCGCCAATGCCGCATCTTCTGTACGGAAAGTGACTTCTGCACACGGAAGACCATTCTCAATGAGTACCTGTGCCAGTTTAACCGCTTTGCCAGCATCTTTGATTGCGATGACAGGGACGACTTTAATTTCTGCAAGTTGTTGGTTAAGATCTTTCATTTCAGGTTCCTTAAATAATTGGCATCGCTTGGCTTGGCTTGGAATAATCGCACCACGATGTTGAATAACAGTACCAGCCACTTTGTGCCCAGCAAGCGCAGACTCGGCAAGGTCTACACCTAATAATTCGTTTGCTAGATAACCAGCGCTAAAATAGATCATTTGATACTGGCAGAGATCTTTGACCAATGATAGTAACGCTCGCTCACGCAGCCAAAACTTTGCCGCAGAGTCATTGCAAAACAACAAACGCCCACACCTTTCAAGTTTAACCTTGGGTCAGATAGCAAAAACTCGATAGATTCTGAGCGTAGAAAATAAAAAATGGTAGCGTTCCGGCCAGAACGCTACCATTAATGAAACCATTTCTGCGGTTCGAAAAACCGTTATTCCACCGTTACCGCTTTGGCTAGGTTACGGGGTTGGTCAACATCAGTACCTTTGATCAGAGCCACGTAGTATGACAGCAACTGCATCGGGATGGTGTAGTAGATTGGTGCGGTAATGTCACTAACGTGAGGCATAGTGATGATCTTCATTGTCTCATCCGCTTCAAAACCTGCGTCTGCGTCAGCAAATACATACAGTAGACCACCACGAGCTCGGACTTCTTCTACGTTCGACTTTAGTTTCTCAAGTAGATCATTGCTTGGTGCAACCACAACAACTGGCATATCAGCATCAATCAATGCCAAAGGACCATGTTTCAATTCACCTGCCGCATAAGCTTCAGCATGAATGTAAGAAATCTCTTTAAGTTTAAGAGAAGCTTCCATCGCAATTGGGTAGAACTCACCTCGGCCAAGGAACAGAGTATGGTGCTTGTCAGCGAAGTCGGTCGCCAATTCCTCAATGTCTTTTTCAAAGGAAAGCGCTGCGTTGATTTGTTTTGGTAACGCATGCAATGCTTCTACGATCTCTTTCTCTTTTTCTTTAGTGATACGGCCTTGTTGCTTGCCCAAAGCAGTGACTAGCATAAGTAACGCAGATAGCTGAGTAGTGAACGCTTTCGTTGAAGCGACACCAATTTCTACCCCTGCGCGAGTCATAAACGCAAAATCTGATTCACGTACTAGCGATGAACCCGCTACGTTACAAATGGTCATTGCCGCCATGTAACCTTTCTCTTTTGCTAGGCGAAGAGCAGCAAGGGTATCCGCCGTTTCACCAGATTGAGACAAGGTAATCAGCAAGCTGTTTGGACGAGTGACAAACTTACGGTAACGGAACTCTGATGCAATTTCTACATCGCAGCTTACGCCAGCAATATCTTCAAACCAGTAACGAGCAGTCATACCAGCATTGTATGACGTACCACAGGCTACAATTTGGATATGCTCGACTTTGCTTAAGATCTCTGCAGCATTGACCCCAATAGATTCCGTTACGACCGAATCTGAAGTGATACGTCCTTCCATGGTGTTGATTAAAGCGGTCGGCTGTTCGTAGATCTCTTTTTGCATAAAGTGACGATACTGACCTTTATCACCCGCATCATGCTCTGCATTGGACTCAATGATTTCACGCTCAACACGTTCACCACTCTCATCAAACACAGTCACCTCACGGCGGGTAATTTCAGCTACGTCACCTTCCTCAAGGTACATAAAGCGACGAGTTACGTTAAGCAGTGCCAGTTGGTCTGAAGCTAGGAAATTTTCGCCTACACCAAAACCAATGACGATTGGGCTGCCTGAACGCGCAACCACAATACGAGAAGGATCTTTACGATCCAAAGCCACGGTACCGTATGCACCATGCAGCTGCTGAGCCGTTTTTTGAAACGCTTCGAGTAACGATTGCGAGGTACGTAGCTCCCATTCGACTAGATGAGCAATAACTTCTGTATCTGTTTGAGACTCAAATACGTAACCACGTGATTTCAATAATTCACGTAACTCTTCATGGTTTTCAATAATACCATTGTGCACAACGGCAATATCACCTGACATATGAGGGTGTGCATTGATCTCTGAAGGCTCGCCATGAGTTGCCCAACGTGTATGGGCAATCCCTGTACCACCAATAACTTGCGCTGCATCTACAGCATCAGCAAGTTCTTGTACTTTACCTAAACGGCGCAGACGAGTCAGATTAGAATTGCTATCAACAATCGCAACCCCCGCTGAATCGTAGCCACGGTACTCTAAGCGACGTAAGCCTTCGACTAAGATTTCTGCAACATCTCGCTGTGCTACCGCACCGACGATTCCACACATAGTTCAACTCCCTTGTGTTTGTTCCGATTGGCAGCAAGCAAAGGCCATATTCGGAGAGTTAAGTTTTATAAATTTGGTATTTTGGTTAGGCGCAAACCACTTTCACGCCATGAGATTCAATTTTTTCTTTAAACTCTGGGTTTAAGTCTTTGTTTGTAATCAATATGTCAATCACATCCCAAGCCAGTTCTAGGTTAGGGATCTTGCGACCAATCTTTTCTGATTCCACCATAACAATGACTTCCCGCGATACTTCAGCCATAACTTTACTCAGGCCAACCAACTCATTGAACGTAGTTGTACCACGCTCGAGATCGACACCATCCGCTCCAATAAACAATTGGTCAAAGTCATATGATCGTAGAACAGATTCTGCCACCTGCCCCTGAAACGACTCTGAATGTGCATCCCAAGTGCCCCCCGTCATTAGCAAAGTCGGCTCACTTTCAAGTTCATTAAGTGCATTCGCAACATTGAGTGAGTTGGTCATCACGATAAGCCCTCTCATCCCATCAAGCTGCTTGATTAACGCCCCTGTAGTGCTACCACTATCGATGACAATACGGTTATGCTCTCGAATCAACTTTGCGGCGGCTTGAGCCAACTCATTCTTTCGAACCGAAACATTTTCACTCATTTCATCGCTAACGACTTCTTTCGGTAATGCTATCGCACCACCATAGCGACGAAGTAGCTGCCCATTCTTTTCCAAAGAAGCCAGATCCTTTCTGATCGTTACCTCAGATGTTTCAAACTGAATAGATAGAGCTTCGACACTGACTTCTCCTTTTTCATTTACAAGGTTAGAAATCGCATGCCTTCTTAGCTGTGTGTTTCGTTTCGACATTTAATCTTTGCCTTCAAGTTTCGAAGTGAAAGCAATTATAGTCAAATCGAAAGATTCAAGTCCATTTATTTCGATCCAAAAAATTAATAAATAGCGCAAAAACCTTGTCCTAAGACAATTCTTAACCAGTGATATTGAAATGATTCGGTGGTAGAATTCGCACCCGAAAAGAAAATAAATTACAGAAATGACCGTTATTTTTTTGCAACCTAACGAATATATCCTAGTGTTGTCACAGAAATACGGCCTAAAATCCCAACCAGTTGGTCATAAAATGACTAAACTTGGTGAAAGACTTTCAGTTCTGGAGCCGACATAAACCACTACCGTGTTGATAAGTTGGCAGGCACAAAATGCCTCAACACCTGTAGTTGCTTCAGACCAATAACCGACTTTCAAATTGTAAATCTATCGACCGGAGAGAATCTTCCATGAAAAAGACCAAAATCGTATGTACGATTGGCCCTAAAACTGAATCTGTAGAGAAGCTAACTGAACTAGTAAATGCAGGCATGAACGTTATGCGTCTTAACTTCTCTCACGGTGACTACGAAGAGCACGGCACTCGTATCGCGAACTTCCGTAAAGTAATGGAAGAGACTGGCAAACCACTTGCTATCCTTCTAGACACTAAAGGTCCTGAAATCCGTACTATCAAACTAGAAAACGGCGACGACGTTGATCTAGTAGCTGGTCAAGAGTTCACTTTCACAACTGACATTTCAGTTGTTGGTAACAAAGACAAAGTAGCAGTAACTTACGCTGGTTTTGCAGCTGACCTAAATGTTGGCAACACTATCCTAGTAGACGACGGTCTAATCGAAATGGAAGTTGTTGCAACGACTGACACCGAAGTTAAGTGTAAAGTTCTTAACAACGGTGCACTAGGTGAAAACAAAGGTGTTAACCTTCCAGGCGTATCTGTAAACCTACCAGCTCTATCTGAAAAAGATAAAAACGACCTGAAATTCGGTTGTGAGCAAGGCGTTGATTTCGTTGCTGCATCATTCATCCGTAAAGCGTCTGACGTTCAAGAGATCCGTGAAGTACTCGCTGCAAATGGCGGTGAAAACATCCACATCATCTCTAAGATCGAAAACCAAGAAGGTGTTGATAACTTCGACGAGATCCTAGAGCTTTCTGACGGTATCATGGTTGCTCGTGGTGACCTAGGTGTTGAAATCCCAGCTGAAGAAGTAATCTTCGCTCAGAAGATGATGATCGAGAAGTGTAACCGTGCTCGTAAGATGGTTATCACTGCGACTCAAATGCTTGATTCCATGATCAACAACCCACGTCCTACTCGTGCAGAAGCTGGCGACGTAGCTAACGCAGTTATGGACGGCACAGATGCAGTAATGCTTTCTGGTGAAACAGCGAAAGGTAAGTACCCAGTTGAAGCGGTAACTATCATGGCTCAAATCGCGAACCGCACTGATTCAGCTCTAAAAGCTGAGCTAGGTTCTCGTCTAGACAGCCCACGTCTACGTATCACTGAAGCGGTATGTAAAGGTGCTGTAGATACAGCTGAAAAACTAGCTGCACCACTAATCGTTGTTGCAACTGAAGGTGGTAAGTCTGCACGTTCAGTACGTAAGTACTTCCCAACTGCAAACATCCTAGCTCTAACAACTAACACTAAGACAGCTGCTCAGCTAGTTCTAACTAAAGGTGTTACTCCAGTTGTTGTTGATTCAATCGATAGCACTGACGCATTCTACGTAGCGGGTAAAGAACTTGCTCTAGAATCAGGCCTAGGTAACAAAGGTGATATCGTTGTGATGGTTTCTGGTGCTCTAGTTGCGTCAGGCACAACTAACACAGCTTCTGTACACGTTCTATAATCAGAGCGTTTACTGAAATAGAAAAAGAGGGCTTTAGCCCTCTTTTTTATTTTCTGTTTGATGACTTACCATTAATTGAACAGCAGTAATAGCGTTAGTCGAGTTTATAAATCACGTCTACTCGATCGCGAATGACGATTTGGGAATCCTGATAGCCATTGGACTCAACCTTCGCATCCATTGCCATTGTTCTCATTAAAACCGGCTGTTGCCCCGACATGTTGTAGTCAATACGCCACACACCTTTCAGTTCTTTGCCAAATCCCTCAGCCAAAGATTCAGCCTTACTATTGGCATCTTTAATCGCCGCTAAACGGGCCTTCTGCTGATATTGTTCCTGATCTTTAACTTGCAGCTGAATATTGTCGACTTGGTTGATCCCTGAGTTCAATGCAAGATCCAAATATTGGTTGAGATCCTCTAGGTGTTCAACGGTAACCGTAATACTACGCGACGCTTTATAGCCAACCAATTCTGGTTTGCCCTTTTTAGGATAGTGGTATTGCGGAGTTATATAGAGGTTAGAACTGGTGATATGCTTACTCTCCACCCCTTCTTTACTCAACGCGCCTAAGAATTCCGATACAACTTGATCAACTGACTGCTTAGCTTGTTCCGCGGTCATGGTTGATTCAACAACCTTAACCGAAAACTGAGCCATGTCTGGCGTCGCAATCACTTCGCCATATCCGGTTGTTTCAAGATGTGGGAAGTCAGGGGAATTGGCCGCTGCACCAAAGCTCAGCATGGCGACGGACAATGATGCAATAACAGAAGAAACAGCTTTCATACTAATTTACCATGTGGACTTAACTGCATACATCATAGGTAACGAACTCATTTTGACCAAGCCACCTCCGTTGATCTGACAAAGAATTAACCAAATCTATTTCGGTAGTTGTTGATGGCTATAGCCAACAATAGCCTGCGTTATCTCCTTGAGCAGACCTGTTTCTAACTGCCAGTGATGCCAGTAAATCTGAAAACTCAGAATAAAGTTAGGCATGAGATCGATTAAGCTCCCTTGTTCCAGTTCTTCACTAATTTGCAGACGCGGTATTAAGCAATATGCCACTCCCAGCAGGGCCAACTTAACGAATGCTTCTGAGCTGGCTACTTGATGGTGAGTGATGCTTTCGGGAGACAAGTTAAAATGCTGCTTGAGAAACATTTGATGCATCTCATCGTATTGATCAAATGAGACGGCAGGTGCGCGTTTCAAGGCCTCTCGGGTGACACCACTGGTAAAGTAACGCTGTGCAAACTCTGGATTGGCAACGCATACATAGTCCATCCGTCCAAGATACTCGGCGTAGCAACCTGAAATGGGCTCAGACTCCCAGCTAATCGCACCTGTCACTTCACCTTTCTTTAGCTTATCTAAAGTTCGATCTTCGCCATAAACGGCCAGATTAAATTCAACATTGCGTTGTTTCATGATGGGAGTCAGAGCTGGCAACAACCAAGTAGCCAAACTGTCAGCATTGGTTGCAATAGAGATCTGAACAGGGCGTAAATTCTCTTGATTGGTTAATTCGGGTAACACCTCGCTTTCCAATAGCTGTACTCGATGATACAACCCCATCAACTTCTTTCCTGCTGTCGTTAGCCTAGGTGGCTGCTCGCGAATCAGAACCGATTTAGCTAGGAACTTCTCTAACTGTTTTACCCTCTGAGATACGGCAGATTGTGAGATACATAACTGCTGGGCAGCACGCTCAAAGCTTCCTTGGTTAACAACCGCTTCAAGGGCCTCAACCCATTTGTAATCTAAACCTCTCATAACAATCCTTATAACAACGCTTCTCAATCAAAAATTAGCAAAACTTATCATTCATTAAAATCATTAATTTCACTTATATCTCTATCTCTCCTATTTTATTCACTCTCACCATCATAGGAACGAAGGAGTAAAAACGGTGAATTTCTGGCTGGTATTACAAGGGTTTGGCTTGGGCGCAAGTATGATCATTCCGATAGGCGCTCAAAATGCTTATGTTCTTAATCAAGGAATAAAGCGCCATCACCATCTGACAACCGCAACAATCTGTAGTTTGTTGGATGCATTTTTTATTTCACTTGGCATATTCGGTGGCGGTGCGCTACTTGCAAGTAATACCGCACTGCTAACGACAGTGACCCTTGGTGGGATTGTATTTTTGACCGTTTACGGCCTACTATCTCTCAAAAGTGCATTTAATCAGACGGCTGACCAAGGAGTCAGCTCAAACCTTATCAAATCGAGCGGCAGAAAAGCGGTGATTATTGGCGCACTTGCTGTCACGGTTTTAAATCCACACCTTTACTTAGATACCGTGGTCATTTTAGGGTCGATTGGCGGACAATTTGAAGGTAGCGACAGATTAGCTTTCGCGGTAGGTACGATTCTCGCTTCGTTCGTTTGGTTTTATTCCCTCTCTGTCGGTGCAGCGAAATTGGCTCCAACACTGTCTAAACCAAAAGTAAGAAGAGCGATCGATATCGGCGTTGCTCTGATGATGTTTATCATCGCGGGCATACTAGCGAACGAACTGAACTTCTAGCACAAAGGAAATAGCGATGAACAAATTGGATGAGATTTATCAGTTCAACATCTCGCTCCTCAAACATTTAGGGATAGAGTTTCGCCAGTGGCAACATCAACCTATTCTCGATTTTGCCACCGATGTCATCGTAGCTGAAAAGCTTGGCTGGACAGGTACACATAGCAAGAGCCTGTTTTTAAAACTAAAAGGCGGCGGTTTTGCTTTATACCTTACACACAAAGATAGACGTCTCGACAGTAAAGCCATTAAAGCCTTGCTTGGTAAACGCCCTTCAATTTGTAGCGATGAGGAAATGACGTCGCAGTTGGGGTGTTTACCGGGGGCCGTCTGTCCATTTGGTATCCCTGAACAAATACCCATAGTCGTCGACAAGGATTTATATCAAACCGGTGAGATTCTCTACACCCCAGCTCACCCAGAATTAACCATTGGTTTTGCTGCACACTTACTGCCTATGATTCTCAATAAACTTAGCAATCCTATATATGAACTCACCACTTAGCAGGCTGATAGGAATAAAAAAAGCGAGGCTAATGCCTCGCTTCTAGGTAATTATTGCACTCGATTAAGCGTCAACTTTATTCAAATGCACATCCATTTGTGGGAATGGGATTTCAATACCTGCTTCATCCAACGCTTCTTTGATTGCCTGAGTAGAATCGAAGTACACGTCCCAGTAATCCGCAGTTTTACACCATGGACGAACCACAAAGTTCACTGAAGAATCAGCAAGCGCTAAAACACCAATGGTCATGCCTGGATCTTTCAAAATACGCGCATCTTTCTCAAGAGCTTCACGGATCACTTGCTTAGTTTGTTTAAGATCTGATTTGTAAGAAACACCGATAACCAAATCCACACGACGTGTCTCATGGCGTGAATAGTTGGTAATTGGGCTACCGATAACGCCAGAGTTAGGAACAACGACCATTTTGTTGTCAGGCGTTTTTAACACTGTTTGGAAGATCTGAATCGCTTCTACGCTACCCGCAACACCACCAATTTCCACATAGTCACCAGACTTAAATGGACGGAATGCAACGATAAGTACACCTGCCGCAAAGTTAGACAGTGAACCTTGTAGAGCAAGACCAACAGCAAGACCGGCAGCACCGATAACAGCAACGACAGATGCGGTTTGAACACCAACTCGGCCTAACGCTGCAATAAGTACAATAACAAATAGCAGGTAACGAACTAAACCGTGGACAAACTCAACAACCGCTTTGTCCATATCTTTCTTTTCTAATACTTTAGAAACGCTGTTCGCTACTGCTTTAACGATGATATTACCGATAAACAGGATCAGAACCGCTGAAATGATATTCACACCGTACTGAACCAATAAATCAGAATTACTTGTTAGCCACTTTTCTGCTTGGCTTAAACCATCAACTAGGGGAGTTTCGATCCCCGCTGATTCACCTGCCATATATGTATCCTCAAAAAATTTATGATTCTATGAACCAAACTGCTATAGATTATTAATCAACAATGACATCTCTAATACATTTGCTGAAGCAATGTCAGTTTTTCGGCACGATATCACTTTTGACTATGTAAAAAGTCAAGTTTTTGCAAAGAGAGCGAAAACAAAGGCTTACCAGAAAAATCTGACAAGCCTTTACAAGGTTACGCAAAGAGATCAACTTTCGCCAGAATTTTTATTGAGACAACCCTACTTATGCTTTGAAGTTATGCATAAATAAAAAAGCCGCTCATTGAGCGGCTTTTTCAACATAAGCTTGTTAGACGAATTATAGTACGTCTACTGCGTTTAGGTCAGCAAAAGCTTTTTCTAGACGAGCGACCATTGAAGCCTGACCTGCACGTAGCCATACGCGTGGATCGTAGTACTTCTTGTTTGGTGCATCTTCGCCAGTTGGGTTACCGATTTGACCTTGTAGGTATTCACGGTTTTCAGCTTCATACTTACGGATGCCATCCCAAGTTGCCCACTGTGTATCAGTATCGATGTTCATTTTGATAACACCGTAGCCGATAGATTCTTGGATCTCAGCTTCAGTAGAACCAGAACCACCGTGGAATACGAAGTTTAGAGCGTTTGGTGCAATACCGAACTTCTCTGCACAGTATGCTTGAGAATCACGTAGGATAGTTGGAGTTAGAACAACGTTACCTGGCTTGTATACGCCGTGTACGTTACCGAAAGATGCTGCGATAGTGAAACGGTGGCTAACTGCGCTTAGTTTCTCGTACGCGTAAGCAACGTCTTCTGGTGAAGTGTAAAGCTCAGAAGCGTCCATGTGAGAGTTATCAACACCGTCTTCTTCACCACCAGTACAACCAAGTTCGATCTCGATTGTCATACCCATTTTAGCCATGCGCTCTAGGTACTTAGCACATGTTTCGATGTTCTCTTCTAGAGACTCTTCAGAAAGGTCTAGCATGTGAGAAGAGAATAGAGGCTTACCAGTTTGAGCGAAGTACTCTTCACCAGCGTCTAGTAGACCGTCGATCCATGGAAGAAGTTTCTTAGCAGCGTGGTCAGTGTGTAGAATCACTGGCACACCGTAAGCTTCAGCTACAGCGTGTACGTATTTCGCGCCAGCTACAGCACCAAGGATTTGAGCACCTTGACCTTCAAGTTTAACGCCTTTACCAGCGAAGAAAGCTGCACCGCCGTTAGAGAACTGAACAACAACTGGAGCTTTCACTTTAGCTGCCGCTTCTAGTACTGCGTTTACAGAGTCAGTACCAACAACGTTTACTGCTGGTAGAGCGAAGTTGTTTTCTTTTGCAACTTCAAAAACTTTCTGTACGTCATCGCCAGAGATTACACCTGGTTTTACGAAATCGAAGATCTTAGACATGGATTTAATCCTATTTATCTGTCGTTTTAAAAATAAAACTTGTTAAGTTTAAATTCTTGCAAACGTTTGCTCACAACTCGCGCTATTCTAGCAAAGAAGTGTGATGTGCAGCAAACAAGAAAGCGGGAGATTAACTCCCCCGCTTTCACTTAATTACTTAGCACGCTCTTCAAGCATCGCTACAGCTGGAAGTACTTTACCTTCCACGAATTCAAGGAATGCGCCGCCGCCAGTAGAGATGTAAGAAACGTCAGCCTTGATACCGAACTTGTCGATAGCCGCTAGCGTGTCACCACCACCAGCTACAGAGAAACCTGCAGACTGAGCGATTGCTTCAGAGATACCTTTAGTACCCGCTTCGAAGTTCTTAAACTCGAATACGCCTACAGGACCATTCCATAGAATCGTTTTTGCGTTAGCGATGATTTCAGCTAGAGCAGCTGTTGAATCAGGACCAAGGTCGAAAATCATGTCGTCATCAGAAACTTCAGATACGTGCTTGATTTCAGCTTCTGCGTTTTCATCAAATGCTTTCGCACATGCAACATCAGTTGCAACTGGAATAGAACACTCTTTCATTAGTTTTTGAGCCGTTTCAACTAGGTCAGCTTCGTATAGAGACTTACCAACATTGTGGCCAGCTGCTGCAATAAATGTGTTTGCAATACCACCACCAACAACAAGTTGGTCAGCAACTTTAGATAGAGATTCAAGAACGGTTAGTTTAGTAGAAACTTTAGAACCACCAACGATAGCAACAAGTGGACGCTCTGGGTTGTCCATTGCTTTACCTAGAGCTTCAAGTTCAGCAGCTAAAAGAGGACCAGCACATGCTACAGGAGCGTTCATACCTACACCGTGTGTAGAAGCTTGAGCACGGTGAGCAGTACCAAATGCGTCCATTACGAAGATGTCACAAAGTGCAGCGTATTTCTTAGATAGCTCTTCTTCGTTCTTCTTCTCGCCTTTGTTAAAACGAACGTTTTCAAGAACAACAAGCTCACCAGTGTTTAGCTCTAGGCCATCAAGGTAATCTTTTGCTAGTTTAACTTCGCAATCTAGAGCGTCGTTTAGGTAGTTAACTACAGGTTGTAGAGAGAACTCTTCTGCGTATTCACCTTCAGTTGGACGACCTAGGTGAGAAGTAACCATAACTTTAGCGCCTGCTTCTAGACAGTGCTTGATAGTTGGTAGAGATGCTAGGATACGTGCATCAGAAGTCACTTTGCCTTCTTTTACTGGTACGTTTAGGTCCGCACGGATAAATACACGTTTACCTGCTAGATCCAGGTCAGTCATCTTGATTACAGACATGATGTGTCCTCTCAAATATTAAATAAGTAAAGTTTTTCAGTCACCCGGCAACCCTGCCAAGCTCAATAATTCTTCAAACTGGTTTTGATATGGAGATACTTCATATTTATTTCAAGGGTAAAAATAAATATTTCTCCTTGCCGCAAACTACATTTATCCCCTAGATAGTTGGCGTTGCAGCGTCAAATATGACGGGGAGCGGCTTGCATTGCGAGCGCAGTATCCAGCATACGATTCGCAAAGCCCCATTCGTTGTCACACCAAACAAGCATCTTAACTAGATGGCCGTTACTAACTCGAGTCTGTGTACCATCGACAATCGCGCTATGGGGATCATGATTAAAGTCGATAGAAACGAGCGGCGCTTCAGTATAGTCAACAATGCCCTGTAATGTACACTGAGATGCGTTAACAATGGTTTGATTTACGTCATTAACTTTCACATTTGTATTAATTGTGACACTTAAATCCATTGCAGTAACGTTAACTGTCGGTACTCGTACTGAAATTGCCTCGAATTTGTTAGAAAATTTCGGGAATATTCTTTCAATTCCTTTATGCAACTTAGTGTCCACTGGAATGATCGATTGACTTGCAGCACGCGTGCGACGCAGATCCGAGTGGTAAGCATCGATAACTTGCTGATCGTTCATTGAGGAATGAATGGTGGTGATGGTTCCGGATTCTATCTCAAATGCATCATCGAGCGCTTTGATAATCGGCACAATACAGTTTGTGGTACAAGAGCCATTCGACACTATCTTGTCGTCAGCTTTGAGAGTTTGGTGGTTCACCCCATAAATAATGGTATTGTCGAGATCATTAGCACCAGGATGAGAGAAAAGAACTTTCTTCGCCCCTGCTTTTAAATGCTCTTGACCGTCAGCTTGAGAACCAAACACACCGGTACAGTCTAAAACCAGATCAACCTCTAAATCACGCCAAGGTAATAGCTCAATCTCACTTAGATGAAGGATACGAATAGAGTCAAACTCTCCACTTTCATGGTGAATATAGATATGCTCTTGGTCATTGGTTACTTTTTTGCCAAAACGACCATGACTTGTATCGTACTGCAGTAGGTGTGCCATAGCATCAGGTTGTGCCAACTCATTCACAGCGACGACTTTAATCTGCTGGCTTTTGCCACTTTCATATACTGCTCGCAGTACATTACGACCGATACGTCCAAATCCATTGATCGCAACTCTAAGCATGATTCCTTCGCCTTACATGATTTTCGTGTCACAAATAGTAACCGATAGCTATCAAAAGCGCATTAAGTTAGTGATATGGAGCGAGCTTTTCCACATATTCACATGACATCATATCTCAGCATTTTATATCATGGAGATGGATAAATTATTCCTATTGGCTGTTTTTCTTCAACTTTCATCAACCAAAGGAAATGATTATGTCTGGTTACCCAGCGAAACACTTTTGCCAACAATGTTCAAAAGAGACACCTCATAGCGAAGTTTTGGTGAGGAAGCCAAGCCGTTACGATAATGACCCTTCTTTACTAGGCAAAGTCAAACTTCTCCTTCATAGCTTCATCAATGGTGGACACTACTACGACATGGACAGATACGTAACGTGTAAAGAGTGTGGTCACAAGCAGCTAGACAACTGGGGTAAAGAGTTTGAATAGGCACAAGCATTCGTGATAGAAAAAAACCGAGCCAATGGCTCGGTTTTTGTTATTTGTTGCAACTGTATGCTTACGCTAGCAATTCTTTTGCTGTGTTTACTACGTTTTCAGTAGTGAAACCA
Source organism: Vibrio sp. TRT 2004 (assembly GCF_050113735.1). Lineage (NCBI taxonomy): Bacteria > Pseudomonadati > Pseudomonadota > Gammaproteobacteria > Vibrionales > Vibrionaceae > Vibrio > Vibrio sp. TRT 2004. The sequence continues at coordinate 72,731 of NZ_JBNJOH010000021.1, forward strand.
AACATCTTGAACAGTTGGTCAGCTG